>CAZMDD010000128.1:0-20328 GCA_964565065.1 uncultured Caldilineales bacterium
TACCTGCCCGACCGCTGGCGCAACCAGCTCGCGCCCCATGTGCGGGCCTATCGCAAAAAAGATTTACAGCGCCTGTTCGCCCCCTTGCCCCTGCGCGTCATCCACTGGACGCAAATTTATCCCGGCTACGATAACATCATCGCCCGCCAGGCCGCGCTGGGCAAAAGCGTGCGCGGCATCACCCGCTGGCTCGAAAAAACGCCCTTGCGGGCCTTGGGCATCTCACACTTCATCGTCCTCGAAAAACAAGGCTAATCCCATGAGTATCCTTATCCAAAATGGCACACTTGTCACCGAAACTGAAACCTTTTCCGCCGACATTCTGGTGCAAGAAGAACGCATCGCTGCTATCGGTCAGAATCTGATTGCACCAGAGGATGCTGAAATCATCGACGCCAGCGGCTGCTTTGTGCTGCCCGGCATCATCGACCCGCACACCCACATCGTACTGGATACAGGGGGCTTTCGCACGGCAGATGACTGGGAAACAGGCACAGCCACGGCCGCGCTGGGCGGCGTGACCACCGTCATCGACTTTGCCACCCAGTTTCCACATCAAACCGCCCGCGAAGGCATTGCCACCCGCCATCGCGAAGTGCTGGGGTTAGAGACTGTCGATCTTGATCAGTTGGCGTCTGCCGAACCTCAAACGCCCCACCCCCCCTACATCGACTACGCCCTGCACCTGATGTTGACAGTGCTGCCCGATGCTGACACCGAGTTGGATGCGTGGATGCAGGATGTGCGGGCAGCCGGGGTCAGCGCCCTAAAAATCTACACCACCTATCGCCCCAACTACTATCAAAATGATGCCGAACTGCTGCGCTCCATGCAGGCAGCAGCCCGCGCGGGCCTAATCGTAATGGTGCACGCAGAAAATGATGCCATCGTGGCAGAGCAAACACAGCATTTATCTGCTCAGGGCAAGACCGATTTACGCTATCATGGGCAGGCTCGCCCCGGCTTTGCCGAAGTCGAAGCAGCACATCGGGCACTCTTCTTGGCCGATAAAGCCCGGGCCGAACTCTACATCGTACACAACTCCATGGGCAACACCGTCGAACTCATCGCCCAAGCGCGGCAGCGAGGACAACGAGTTTGGTCAGAAAGCTGCCCGCAATACCTTTTGCTGGATGAACGCCGCTATGAGGAAGCTGACGCCTGGCGCTACATCTTGCAACCCCCCTTGCGAGACCCCTACCAGCCTGCGCACTTGTGGCAATTGCTGGCCTCGGGCGCCATACATGCTTTGGGGACAGATCATTGCGACTACACCCAAGCGCAAAAACTGGGCCTGCGGCCCCTGCATGATGCGGCAATCCAGACAGCGCTTTCGTCGCTAAGCCCTTGGCAGCAAGCAGTCATCACCGCCCGTTTCGGCCTGTTCGATGGCCGCCCCCGCTCGCAGACAGAAACAGCCCACTATCTGAACAGCACCGTCGAGCAAGTGCAACAAGCTGAAACCGACGCATTTGCCCAGCTCCCCGACTTGATGGAACAAATGATGGTCTTGATCACCGACATGCAGCGTCTCGATTCATCGGTGGCAGCCTCGACACTCCCCTTTACCAAAACACCGGGCGGTCTGCCCGGTCTGCAAACCGCACTGCCCCTCATGGTCACCTATGGCGTATTGCCCGGACACATCACCTGGCCCGACCTGGTGCGGGTAATGAGCAGTAACCCCGCCCGCATCTTCCACTTGCAACATCGCAAGGGCGCACTACGTCCGGGCCTGGACGCGGATGTGGTCATCTACGACCCGCGCGGCGAAACAACCATCACCGACGGCGAGCAAGCCACCATCGGCGGCTTTACCCCCTACAAAGGCATGAAGGTCGTGGGCCGCGTGCGCGAGACCCTTGTGCGAGGGCAAATCGTGGTGCAGGATGGCGAACTGAGGGGGCCCCGTGGTTGGGGGCGCTACGTGCCAGCGGCCTAATCTTCGGGCATCCACGTGGGCAGCATAAAGGGAGGCGCGTCATCACGCTGGCCCAAAGCAACCTCCAGCGCGTGCGCCAGCGCCAGACGGTCATCCCAGGGATACTCCACATGCCCGAAACAGATCGACTGCTCATGCCCCTTGCCGCAAACCAACAACACATCCCCTGCTGCGGCCGCGGCAACACCTTGCTGGATGGCGCGATAACGGTCAGCCACCACCAACGCCTTTCCTCCCGCCCGACGACACGCCCGCGCACTAACAGCCATAATCGCCGATAAATCCTCGGTTCGGGGGTCTTCTGCGGTGATGATGCTGAGATCAGCCCATTTTCCTGCTACCCTCCCCATCATCTCCCGCTTGGCCACATCGCGCAGACCAGCCGAGCCAAACACCACAATCACCTGACCACGAGTCATCTGCCGGGCAGTTTTCAACGCCGCTTCCAGGGCAAATGGGGTATGAGCAAAATCGACTATCGCCACAAAATCTTGTCCGCGATCAATACGCTCCATGCGCCCGGGAATGCCGGAAATATGACGTAAACCTTGCTGAATAGCCGCATCAGGCAGATCCAGCAGCCAGGCCGCGCTAATAGCAGCCAACGCATTGTAAACATTGAACTGTCCCCTAAGCGGCATTTGCACGCCCAGGTTGTGTCCCAGGCCCGAAACGCTAAAACGCAAACCATCGGACTCATAGCCAATAGCGCTGGCCCGCACATCGCCTTGCCCAATGCCATAGCTGATGTGACGAGGCGCAGCATAGGCCCGCAAAGCATGGTAAGAGCGATCATCTGCGTTGAGAATGACTGCCCGCGGGATGTTGTGCTTGGGTGGTGCTGCGTTGAGCAACTCGATGAGCCGGGCCTTAGAGCGCAAATAGCCCTCATAATTGCCATGTTCATCCATGTGCTCATGGGTGATGTTGGTGAAGATGGCCAAATCGTAATCAGTTCCGGCTACCCGCCACTGACTCAACCCGTGCGAGGTGGTTTCAAGAATGACCCACTGGCTACCCGCGTCGGCCATTTGTCGCAGATAGCGCTGTAAATCGGGCGCATCGGGCGTGGTTGTGTGCAGCCCGGTCTCTTGCGTAACATCGCCAATGCGGGCATTGACCGTGGTCAGCAGCCCCGTATTCAGTCCCGCTGCCCGCAAAATCGCATCCAGAATGTTGCTGGTGGTGGTTTTGCCATCTGTTCCGGTGATGCCAATCACCCCCATCCTGCGGCTGGGAAAACCCTGCCAAGCCGCAACCAGCAGCCCCAGCGCCCGACGTCCATTTTGCACCGGCAAATAAGGCACAGGCAGTGCGGTCAGGGGTTGCTCGCCCACGATGGCGCTGGCTCCCGCGGCCACGGCCTGCGCAATAAAGCGATGGCCATCTACTGCCACGCCCGGATAAGCGACGAACAGACCTCCGGGACCAATCTTTCGGGAATCAGCGCTGATGTGGGTGATGGTGATGTGGGGATGCTGGCAGGGGCGTTGCAACGCCGCAGCCAAAAAGCCAAGGGTGCGAGACATGAGAAGAGCGAGAGAAAAGGGTGTGAGACAGTAACGACTAACGTACCCGACTTCAATCACCACAAAGGCACAAAGACACTAAGAACACCAAGCATTTCAAAGCTTTTTCTTTTCTTCGTGCCTTTGTGGCTTCGTGTCTTCGTGGTTTCTAGCCGGGCTACCTTGGAAGTAACGTGAGACACGAGCTAAGATAAAAGATTGCTTTGCGGCAATGATACTTGACCTGCAGGCAGCGGGCAAACATGGTGGGGAACTTTTTGCCCCAGCGGAGCGTTTTGCAAATGAGTCCCCCAGCCACGACAGATGCAGCACACAAGCATCGTGCAAAAGCGCCATTTGCTGCTAAACAAACCGTAACGACTAACATACCCGACTTCGATCACCACACAGACACTAAGAACACCAAGAATTTCAAAGCTTTTTCTTTTCTTCGTGCCGATGTGGCTTCGTGTCTTCGTGGTTTCTAGCCGGGCTACCTTAGTCGTAACAACAAAACCCTGCTGTTTGCAAACTCTCCTGGAGGTTGAAGATGAACCGTTTTTATCTGCTGATTTTACTGGCGGCTGTGTTGCTGGCCGCGTGCGCGGGCCCGCAGG
Organism: uncultured Caldilineales bacterium; assembly: GCA_964565065.1. Taxonomy (GTDB): domain Bacteria; phylum Chloroflexota; class Anaerolineae; order J102; family J102; genus M2005. Next base: position 4,068 of record CAZMDD010000128.1, read on the forward strand.
CAGCTACGCCCGCACGCCCGGGCCTAACGCCCGCGCCCGCGCCCCTGCCCGCCAGCGAGGTGCATCTGACAGACACCACGCCCTATGGTTCGGGCCCCGATTTGAACCCGGAAGAGGCCCGCTATTTTCCACTGCTAAATCAAACACTAAATCTGACTCCCGACGAAATGGCACTGCTGGCCCAAAATGGCTTTGTGGTCAGCGATCGCGTGGCCTGGCCTCAATTCAGCCACGCCTACGCCTGGATTTACTGGAAAGATTTGCCAGTCATCATCACCAGCGATTCCCTTTTGCACGCGGTGCATCAATCTTACCTGAACGTACTGCGGCAACTGGAATATGACCTGCTCATCCCCGAGCTGAGGGCATTTCTTACGCAAACGCGCACCGCGTTGCGCTCTATGCCCCCTTACACAGATGCCGCGCTGGAGACGCAGCGACAAGATCTGTTGTTGTATCTGGATGTGGCCGCCAATCTTCTTAGCGGGGGGCAAGAGGACGAGCAGGGAGAAGCGCTGGCCGCCCGGGCCCGGCAAGCCGAGGCTTATCAAGAAGTGACGTTGTTTGGTGTCAAGCGCATGGTCGATTTTACCCTGTTCAAGCCGCGCGGACATTACACCGAATCTGACGAGCTTTCGCACTATTTCCAGGCCATGACCTGGCTGGCACAGCTCGATTTTCGACTTGTCACGTATGATGCACTCACCAGCCAGCCCAAGGTGCATCCGCAAGCCCTGGCCGCAGCACAAATTTTGCTGACAGCCATCGATGATGTTGGCGCCCAGACGCATCTCGACACCATCGACGGCATCCTGCAACTGCTGGTGGGCCAAAGCGACAACATCACCACCCCCCAATTGCGGCGCCTGGTGGCTGATTTGGAACTTTCTGCACCCCGACAAGCCCTTAATCTCGCCCCGGAACGGTTGCTCCAACAGCTTGCAGCACAGGATTACGGTAATCAGCGCATCACCGGACAGATTATCACGCGGCATACTTTCAACGATAGCGATGCGCCCATCCCCCGGCCCGCCAGTTATGCGCTCATGGGGCAGCGTTTTGCTTTGGATTCTTTTGTGTTGGGCAATGTGGTTTATGACCGCATGATGGATGAAGAAAAGCAGCCCATCGAACGCCCGTTGCCCTCGCCGCTGGATGTGGCCTACGCCTTGGGGCAGAATCGGGCCAGCACGCATCTGGCCGATGAATTGGCAATTTATCCTTATGCTGGCTATCTGGCTGCCCAGCGCGAGGTGGTGCAGAGCTTGCCGCCCGATTTTTGGGATGCGCCGCTGTACAATCAGTGGCTGCGACTGATTCGGGCGCTGAACAATCCCGCTGCCGTGGGGCAGGCTCCCGCGGCCATGCACACCGCGGCCTGGGCCGACAAAACCTTGCAAACGCAACTGGCATCCTGGGCACAACTCCGCCACGACAACATTCTTTACGTTAAACAATCGATGACCACAGCACAGATTACCTGTAGTTTTCCGGCGGCCTATGTGGAGCCTGTGCCTGAGTTTTATCGGGCCCTGTACGCGCTGGGCGACAATAGCTACAACACACTCAGCCGCATCGAGATCAGCCAATGGCCCCAGTCCAAAAAGTCGCTACTCGCCTATTTTGATAGGGTGCGCAGCATTGCCGCACAACTGGAGGCCATTGCCGAAGCTGAGTTGGCAGGCACACCCCTGAGCCCGGAGCAGGAACACTTTTTGCGCAATGTCATCAAGCATCGCCCGGTGTCGGTGCTGGGCTGTGGCGGGCCCACCTTTGAGGAGCAGTGGGATGGATGGTACATGCAGCTCATCTACGGGGAGGATGACAATCCCGCGCTCATCGCTGATGTCCACAGCAATCCGCAAATAGATCCTCAAAGCAGCTTGTATCCGCCTCGGGTGCTGCACGCGGCCACAGGCTATCCCTCGTTATTGCTGATGTTGGTGGAGGGGCCCGAGGGCTCCACACTTTTTGCCGGGCCCAGTTTCTCTTATTATGAGCTGGTCACCACTGGCGATGTTCAAAAAGCTCCCCAACGGTTGGATGACCAGGAATGGCGAGATTTGTTGCAGCGTCCGTCAGCCCCTGCAGCGCCTGCCTGGACTGCCAGTTTCCGGGTGCAGCGTTCCACTTCTCTTGATTTTAGATTTTTGCCCGATGCGCAACAATTGCAGGAAAACTGCCCGCTGGAGTGAGCGTAAAAGCTATGCAGGTTGCCACCAGCTTTTTGTCGCCAAGGCTCAAAGATGTACCGCTCTGCGTTGTTCCAAAATCGGGAGGGGATGCCTTTTCGCCGCCCCTCCCGATGCGCCGCTACTCGGGGATGGGAGCATCCTCGGGCAAAATATCGATCTCGAAAGTTTTGGTTCCCGATGTTGAGCTAGAAACGGTGCAATAGCGCTCATGAGCCAGGAAGATTGCGGTGTCCATAATCTTTGTGGTAACACCCTGCCCCTTGATGCGGTAAACCAGGTGATAGTTGGTAAAGGTCATGGGCCATTTTTCGATATGCTCGCCCGTGACTTCAATCTCGAAAAACTCGATGTTCAAGCGTTTTTTGTGCATGACAGCGATGATGGTGGTTCCCATGCAGCCACCCAGTGCGGCCAGCAGCAGATGGCTGGCTCCCATCGATTTGCTATCGGGTGGATTGGGGCCGGTGATGCCAACTGCGCCCCCTTCATCGTTATCATAAGCCAGAAACTCTCGATCTTGTGTCCAGCGTAAGGTTACCTTTTTGGTCATGCTTTGAACTCCTTCGATGGTGTGGCTCAAAGGCCCAGTCGGGCCCGCAAGCGCTGAATGTCTTTCTGAAACGCTGCCAGATAAGCTGCCTTGCGTTCATCGGGCAAAAAGCTGGCCCGAACAGCGTTCAATGATACCTTTTCCAGGGCATCTGCGTCAAAATCAAAAGCATCTACCAACAGCCGATAGTCTTGGTTCAGGGTGGTGTTGAAAAGTGGCGGGTCATCGCTGTTGATGGTGAGCAGTACGCCCGCATCCCAGAGTTGGGGCAGCGGATGCGAGGCAAGGTCGGGGTAAATGCCCAGGCGGATGTTGGAGCTGAGATTGATTTCCAGGGGAATCTGATGTTCGACCAGGTAGGCTACCAGGTCCGGATCTTCGCTGGCCCGCACACCATGCCCGATGCGTTCCGCTGCCAGTGCGCGGATTGCGCCCCACACGCCCGCGGGCCCCACATGCTCCCCCGCGTGAGGCGCGCTGTGCAGCCCGCCTGCGCGGGCCCGCTCGAACGCGGACGCAAAGGGCTCGGGGGGCGCGCCAATCTCGTAACCGCCCAGTCCCAGTGCCACCACGCCATGCTCTTTCCAGGCCAGCGCCATATCCACGGTGGGGACGCTGGCTTTGCCGGTGTAGCGCCCGGTTAAAGGGTTAAAGCTGAGATTGCGGGGAATATCGATAATCCAGGCCAATTCAACCCCAAAGCGCTTCTGCACACCTGCGCGGCCCGCATCCAGCCCGGCCAACAAGTCATCGGGCGTGAGGCCTTTGTTTTGCCATAAATGCGTATAAGCAGTAAAAGTGACTTCGGCGTAGCGCACCTGCTGCCGGGCCAGCTCCTGCCCCAACGCCAAAATGATGAATTCGAAATCTTCAGGCGTGCGCAACAACCCCGAAAGCACCAGATAAACATCGATGAAATGCCGAAAATCACGAAACCGGAACCATTTTTGCAAGCCTGCCGAGTCATGGGCGGGCAGCGCGATGTTGTGGCGGCGGGCCAAAGCCAGCGCCGTTTCGGGCCCAATACTCCCCTCCAGATGCAAATGCAGCTCTGCCTTGGGCATAGCCTCGATGAAATGGTACAGACGCTCAATCACAAAACTTGCTTAGCTACCTTTCGCCACGAATGTAGGGAATGCCCAGGGCTGCAGGTGCGCCCAGATGCCGCCGCATACGCTCGCCCGTGGCAAAAACCAGCACGATGATGGTGAACAGGTAGGGCAGCATATTCAAAAAGTAGGTGGGGACAGTGATGCCAATGGTTTGCAAATTAAACTGCAGGGCCTGCACGCTGCCAAACAAATAGGCTCCCAGCATGGCCCGCCACGGCTCCCAAAATGCGAAGATGACCAGCGCAATGGCAATCCAGCCACGCCCGCCGCTCATGCCTTCGGTCCAGCCGGGGGTGTAGGCCAGCGAAAGCGAGGCCCCACCCAAACCTGCCAGCACGCCTCCTACAAAGGTGTAAAGATAACGGGTACGGGCCACATTCACGCCCATGACATCAGAGGTGGTGGGGTCTTCGCCCACGGCGCGCAGGTGCAAGCCGGGCCTGGTTTTATGAATGAAGTAGGCTGTGAGCGGAATCAGCAAAAAGGTGAAATAAACCAAGACATCATGCTGAAACAGAATGGGGCCCAGGCCCGGGATGCTGCTTAGGCCAGGCAAATCGATGCCACTGAATTGCGGGCCCTGAATGCCCACGTAATTTTTTCCCAAAAAGGAGGAAAGCCCAATGCCGAAAATAGTCAGAGCCAAGCCGCTCACCACTTGATCCGCGTGCAGCGTGATGGTGAGGAAGGCATGAATCAGGCTCAGCAGTCCGCCTGCAACCATGGCTGCCAGCACACCGGCCCAGGGATTGCCAGTTTTTACGGCCACGATGAAGCCAGAAACCGCGCCCACCAGCATCATGCCCTCGACGCCCAGATTCAGGATGCCGGCGCGTTCAGAAAAGATTTCGCCAATGGTGGCGTAAATGACGGGCGCACCTGCCCGGACAGCCGTTGCGAGAATGGTAATAATGAATGCTGTTTGCATAGCTTAGATGGTGAAGAGCGGAGTTTTGAACTATCGAATGCGGATGCGGAAACGGCTAAAAATTTCGCCGCCCAGCACAAAGAATAAAATCAGACCTTGCAAAATATCGGAGATGGAGCGGGGCAGGTTCATCATAAGCTGAATTTGATCACCCGCGACCAGCAGACCTCCAAAAAGCACAGCGACCAGCAGCACACCAAAGGGATTCAGCTTGGCCAGCCAAGCTACGATGATGGCGGTGTAGCCGTAACCGGGCGAAAGGCCACGTTGCAAGCGGTGCGCCACGCCCGACATCTCGGCCATGCCTGCCAGCCCGGCCAACGCCCCCGAAAGCACCATGGCCAACACAATGTTGCGCACAATGGGCATGCCTGCGTGCCGGGCGGCCTCGGCGTTTTCACCGATGACGCGCACTTCGTAACCCCATTTGGTGCGATTCAGCAAAAACCACAGGATGACCGCGGCCAGAATCGCTACCACCAGACCGAAATGCACCCGGTTGTTCTTGGGCAGCAGGGGCAACCAGCTCAGCTTGGCAAACCAGATGTCTTTCTCCAGCGGTGCGGTGTTAGGAAAACCCATGCCGCCGGGATCGCGCCACAGAATATCGACAAAATAAAGCACCCACGAGATAGCCACATAATTCAACATCAGCGAGGTGATGATTTCGTTGACTTGCATGGTTCCTTTGAGCAGACCGGGAATTGCTCCCCACAGCCCGCCAGCGATCATGGCAGCCAACATCATCAGCACAATGGCCAGCCACGGCGGCAAGTGCCAGGCAGGATAAAGATACAAGCCCACGCCCGCTGCGGCCCAGGCCCCCATCCACAACTGCCCCTCTGCACCGATGTTCCACAATTTCATGCGGAAGGCGATGGAAACCCCCAGGCCTGCCAGCATCAGCGGAATGGCCTTGACCAGGGTTTCGGCTACAGCATAACCTGTGCCAAAAGCGCCTTCGAACATTGCTTTGTAGGCTTGGGCTGGGTTGACTCCTTGCGAAGCAATGATGAGCGCGCCGGTGAGCAAAGCCAGCAGCACCGAAAATAGCGGAACCAGCCAGGTGAGCCACCAGGGGGTGTTCAGGCGGCGTTCCAGACTCAGGTGAGGAAGTTTATCGAAGAAGGATTGTTGTTTCATTACACCTGTTCTCCTGCCATCATCAGGCCGATTTCGTTGCGGTCAGCGCCCGCGGCGGGCACATCGCCCATGATTTTACCTTCGTAGATGACCAAAACGCGATCAGAAACCTGCAAGACTTCGTCCAAATCTTCGGAGATAAGCAGGATGCCCGCGCCTTTGCTGCGTTGGTCGATGAGCAACTTGCGCACCGATTCGGTCGCACCCACATCCAGCCCCTGGGTGGGGTGCATGGCGATAATCAGGGCGGGGTCTGCGCTGAGCTCGCGGGCCAGAATCAATTTTTGCAGATTTCCACCCGAAAGCAGTCGGGCCCGGGTATGAATGCCTGGCGCCAATACATTGAAGCGCTTGATGAGCTTGCGGGCCAAATCAAAGACAAAGCGCCAGCGAATGACCGGACCTTGCGAAACAGGGGGCTGACGATAATTTTTCAGAATAAGGTTTTCGGCCAGGCTCATCCCGCCCAGTGACCCCTCTTTGTGACGATCTTCGGGAACTTGGGCTACGCCCCGGCGGATGATTTCGCGGGTGGCAACATGGGTGATTTCTTCCGACTTGAGGAACATTTGTCCCTGTTGCAGCGGACGCAATCCATAAAGCACTTCCGAAAGTTCGGCCTGGCCATTGCCCGAAACGCCGGCGATTCCCACGATTTCGTGGGCCCGCACCGTAAAACGAACACCTTGCAGCGCGGGCAAGCCTTTGTTGTTCAGGGTGTGCAGATTTTCTACGCGCAGCACTTCATGGCCTGGCGATACATCTGGCTTTTCGATGCGAAAAATGACCGGGCGCCCCACCATCAATTCGGCCAATTTTTCTTTGGTCACATCCTTGGTTTCAACCACCGCAGCCAATTTACCACCACGCAACACTGTCACCCGGTCGGCAATGGCCATCACCTCATCCAGCTTGTGCGAGATGAAGATGATGGTATGTCCTTTGGCTGCCATGCTGCGCAGCGTGCTGAATAGCTCCACTGTCTCCTGTGGTGTCAGCACCGCAGTGGGCTCATCCAAAATCAAAATTTGTGCGCCCCGGTAAAGGGCTTTGATGATTTCGACTCGTTGTTGTTCTCCCACGCTGAGCTGCCAGATGTAAGCGTCCGGGGTGATTTTAAGGCCGTACTGCTGCGAAAGTGCCTCGATTTTTTGGCGGGCGGTATCCAGTTTTAGGCTAAAACGGGGTTCGTCCAGTCCCAGAATCACATTTTCTACCACTGTCAGGGTGGGAACCAGCCGAAAATGCTGATGCACCATGCCCACGCCCGCGGCAATGGCGTCTCGGGGTGAGCGGAAGATACGGTTTTCGCCATTGATAAAGGTGTCTCCCGCTTCGGCGGTGTACAGGCCCGCCAGCACATTCATCAGCGTCGATTTGCCCGCGCCATTTTCTCCCAACAGCGCGTGGATTTCCCCTCGTTTGGCAATAAAGGTGACATGATCATTAGCGATAACGCCCGGAAATTTCTTGACGATGTCTCGCATTTCTACGGCGTTGGCGGCAGGTTGTTTTTTTGTGTCGATCATCGGGCGGTGCGGGTGGTGTGGCTATGACTGGCAACAAGGCAAGATGAAATAGCATCTGCGTTGCGCCATTGGTCGGATGGTTGGACAACTGTGAGCATCATACCAAACATGAAGCCTATTGCCAAAGGTTCCCGGGCGGTGCGATGAAACGTTGCAGCTTTAAGAAAGTGATGCTATGAACGTTGAAATGTAACGATTCATTGCTATCCGGCGCGTACCACCAAGGCACAAAGGCACAAAGAAAAGAGGAAAGAAATGCTCAAGAAAAACCTGTGGCATCTGCGTCATCTGTGGTTGCCATCTTCGCGGTTCGTCGAGAGGCCCGGCGGTTTTCTCAAGTTTCAAAGGTGCAGCTACTTAAATGGCTGATGAGCAGGAACTGGCTCACCACAAAGTACCGACATCTCAGTTTTTTTGAATTAGGGGCAGGTAGAGATGGGAGTTTTCGGGGATGGTGTAGTGGATGCGCAATCTTGGGCCCATGTAGGCTACTTCGTGGGCATCGAAAACGGCAAATTGTGTGCGATTGATGGCATCGAGGGGGCGTACGCCAATGCCGTTGGCGGATGCTGTGCCGTTAATCCATTCTTGCACCAGGCTGCTCACATCAAAGATGAGCCATTCTGGTTGCTTGGGACTGGTCTCACCGCCGCCGCTGTGTTCGCCCCACAAATCCTGGCCCGAGTTGTAGGTTATGTCTGCCTCATCCCAGGCGCCGGTCAAGGCGTAGGCTTGCAGATTTCCGGGCAGGCCATTGGGGGCGTCGTTGATGTGCAGCGCCAGTTCAGCCCGAATAATGTGGGTGTTGGCTGGCAAACTGGCAGTGGGAAAATCTCCCAGCAGGATTTGCATTTCGCCTGTTCCGGGATTGTAGCCAGCCCGCAAATCCAGGCTCTGTCCAAAGTTGGTATCGGCCAGTTGCTGCATGAGGTAGGTGTCTTTGCCTGCCCCCAGTTCGATGAAGTTGCCCGGAGGCAGCGGGGTGGCCGTGGGTGTCATGGTGGGTGTGGGCGTGACTGTGCTGGTGGGACGGGGTGTGGCCGTGGCTGTGGGGGTGGGGGTCTCGGTGGCGGTGGGCGTGGGGGTGACCGTTGGCGTGATGTACATGTCATCGCCAGTGGTGATGTGCGCCCGAATCATCAAGTGCCCCACAGTGTCAGGCTCTGACCAATAGTCATAATGCTCTATCCAGCTTGCATAATCCTGACCGTAATAATTGAAATTATGCGTAATCTGCGTGCCATCATCCAAACCGATGAGTGGCGGCGTGGTGTTGGGTGAATCTTCTGATTTTAGCGAGATGATGATGCTGCTATCGCTGTGCGGATAGAACATGTTCAGAGGTACATCGTACCAACCAGGCTCGGTAACAGCCAGACGAATAGCCTTTGAGGTAATAACTTCGCCGCCCGGCCGCACGCCCGCGGGCCGTTCTAGCCGCACTCGCACCGGAAAGTTGGTGTTGGAGCCTTCTTGCGGTGTCATGTAAATTTGTACACTGTCGACGCGGATGGGGCGATCGCTGCCAGGTATCACCAGGCGCACAGCCAGCGTTCGTTTGACCTTGAGTTCGGCATAGCCCTGGCCCATGATGCCGCTATCGTTGCTCAGTTGCAGGGTATCGGTTGGCGCAGCCAGGGAGCTGGGAAGCAAAAAGGCACCCGAAAACAGCACTGCTGCCAACAGCGGCAAGAGGATGAACAGGGTGTTGATGCGAGAGTTTTTCATTATAAAATCTCCTGAGGAGAGGGGCGTTCAGGGTTCGGTGAGGACATTGTAACGGTTGATTCCGTTAAAGGGCAATGTTCGGGTCGCAGGACAATTGGCGATTGGGGATTGGATGGTTCGCTTCCGCGGGGCTGCTTCAGGTGGCCGCTGCGCAGCCGGTCAGTGAGCAGTGGTAACCCGCCAGCTCCTCCCACCGTAAGGCCCAGCCGAAACGGGAGGAGGCCGGGAGGAGGGGCAAAGCGCCCGCTCAATCGCCATCAATCGTCACCAATCTCCCCTGAATTTTCAAATCCTACGTAACGACTAACGTACCCGACTTCAATCACCACAAAGGCGCAAAGACACTAAGAACACCAAGAATTTCAAAGCTTTTTCTTTTCTTCGTGTCTTCGTGGTTTCTAGCCGGGCTACCTTAGTGGTAACAATCCTACACAAAAGCCCCGCCTTTCCGTGGCCTGCGCCCGGCGCCTAACCTCCAAACCTCCAAACCTTGAACCCCAAACCGTGAACCCTGAACCGTGAACTGTGAACCCCCAACCGTGAACCCCCCAACCGTTAATCTCCGAGGTCAATGATGAACGTTGCAACTGTGGCGCAAATGCGTCATCTGGATCACACCGCTATTCAACGTTACGGCATTTCCGGCACGATTCTCATGGAAAATGCCGGAGAAGCTGTGTACTACTTTATCAAGCAAAAATTGGGGTCGGTGCAGGGGCTGGATTTTGTAGTGCTGTGCGGCAGCGGGCACAATGGCGGCGATGGATTGGTGGTGGCCCGCAAATTGCGGTCGATGCAAGCCCGAGTGCAATTGGTGTGCGTAGGAAATCCCCAAAAATTCGATGCCACGGTGCGCCCCTTTTACGAAATGACGCAAAAAATCGGGCTGCCGGTGCTGCTGGCACTGGAGGATGAGGTTCTGCCACAGGTGGCAGCACTGCTGGATGATGCCGATGTTATCATCGATGCCCTTTTTGGCACAGGACTCAGCCGCGAGGTGGGTGGGCGCTACGCTCAGATCATTGGCATGATGAACGATGCCGCCAGTCCGGTCTTCAGCATCGACATTCCTTCGGGCGTGGCGGGCGATACCGGGCAGATTTTGGGCGTGGCTGTGCAGGCCGATGCCACCATCACTTTTGGTTTGCCTAAACCGGGCAATCTCATTTATCCTGGCGCAGCTTATGGCGGAGAGCTGGCAGTCACACACATCTCCTTTCCGCCGGAATTGTATGAACAGGCCTCTTTGCATCTGGCATTGACACCATTGGCCCCCATGCCGCAGCGTCGTGCCGATGCACACAAAGGCTCGGTGGGCAAGGTGATGTTTGTGGCTGGGGCCCGGCAGTATCTGGGAGCGCCTTATTTGGCGGCCATGGCCTTTTTACGGGCCGGTGGCGGTCTTAGCTATTTGGCCACGCCTGAGCAGGTGGCCTCCTTTGTGGCCACTCGCGGCCCAGAGCTGGTGCTGATGCCGCAACAAGCCACCTCGGCGGGCACGCTGGCTGTCGACAATGTCGATGCGTTGCTGGCTGCCGCAGCTAACATGCAGATGGTGTCGCTGGGGTCGGGCATTTCGCTGCATCCCGAAACGCAGGATTTGGCTCGGGCGTTGGTGGCAGCTCTGCCCGTGCCACTGCTGGTGGATGGTGATGGCTTGTCCGCAATGGTGGGACATTTGCCACTGTTGCAGGCCCGCACCGCGCCCACAGTGCTAACGCCCCACGCAGGAGAGTTGGCGCGGTTGCTGGGGCGCAGTGTGCGCGACATCCAGCAAGATCGCGTGGCCGCAGCGCAAGAGGCAGCAGCACAAACGGGTGCGTTGGTGGTGCTCAAAGGCCCGCACACCCTGGTGGCTACACCTGATGGCCATGTTACGTTTAATCTTAGCGGCAATGCGGGCATGGCCACCGCAGGCAGTGGCGATGTGCTAACAGGTATCATTGCGGGCATGTTTGCTGCCCAGCACTATGATTTTGAGAGGGCGGTGCAAATGGGCGTTTTTATGCACGGCCTGGCAGGTGATTTAGCCGCGAATGAGCTGGGGGAATCGGGCCTGGTGGCCAGCGATATTTTGGCGCATGTGCCCGCAGCGATCCAGTATTACCGCCAGCATCAACCGGAGATTGCCGCGACTTATTACGGGCGCCTGACTGTGCTTTGAGCGACTGATGAAACCTTGCACAACGGCATTGCGTAAGAGATAATGCAAGGAGTATGAAAATGTCCCTTTTTAGCAAAAAAAATGAGGGGGAAAAGGCAGCACCCCCTAAAAAACTGGCATTGGTGCTCAGTGGCGGCGGCCCGCGTGGTGCGCTGCAAGTTGGCGCACTACGCGTGCTCATCGAAGCTGGCATCGTGCCTGACATGATTGTGGGAACCTCTATCGGCGCCATCAACGGCAGCTACCTGGCCCGCTATGGTTACAATCTCGATACACTGGCGCATCTGAACGAGGTGTGGAACAGCGCCTCTAAAGGCAGCTTTGCGCCCGCTGATTTTCTGCTTTCCAAGCTACGCAACCTATTACCGGGCAACAAGGGGGGGAGCTTTTTTGAGCAGGCCCGAGCCTTTCACGCAGAGCGGGGCATCCACCCGGAGTTGCGCTTTGGCGATTTGTCGGGCCCCAGGTTGTTCATCGTCACGGCTGACATCAGCCATCACAAATTGGCCATTTTTGGTGAAAATCAGGATGATTTGGTGCTGCCAGCCATGTTGGCTTCCAGCTCGATTCCGCCATGGATGCCTCCCAGTCCCATCGCTTCCGGGCTGCATCTGGATGGTGGGGCGACCAGCAATGTGCCCATCGAACCTGCCATGCGCCTGGGCGCAACCGAAATGATTGTGCTGGATTTATTTCACCCCTCCGAGCCTATCGATGAAGTTCCTGGCTTTGCCGCTCTCTTGGATCGAGTGTTTACGGTGATGCAGGCCCGGCACCTGGAGCTGGAGCTGGAACTGGCTCGATTGCATAACATTCCGGTGCATCTTTGGCCATTGCGCTACAAAACCATTGTGCCCACATGGGATTTTAGCCACACGCGCACCATGATGAGTACTGGCTATGAGCAAGGGCAACGTTTTTTGGCGGAGATGCGACGTCGGCAGGCGCAGGAGGCTGCAGTTGCATCTCCGACTACTGAATCGTTATTGGCGCAGTGGCGGGCCAAAGTAAATGAGTGGCTGGGGGATAGGCAATAACTCGCAGGCGCTGCAAGAACTATGAGTGGTACTGTGAAGCCAAACGCTCACGAAATTTGGATTTTTCGGCGTTTGGTGATAGAATTGTCCATTGAGGGGAGTAGGCTCCCGCTTAAACTCCCCCAAGAACAGAAGTACCGTTTCTCATTCACATCTCGCTAGGACACGCGTCAAGGTATTCCAACGGTGTCCCGGCCACGAAAAAGGAGAACATCTCAGTGTCTCTAAGTACTGCCGAAAAGCAGCAAATCATTGAGGAATACCACCTACACGAACACGACACCGGCTCTCCCGAGGTGCAGGTGGCTTTGCTGACTAAGCGCATCAATCAACTTGTCGAACATCTCAAAACCCACAAACATGACGAGCATTCCCGTCGCGGCCTTCTGAAACTTGTCGGCCAACGCCGCCGCCATCTGGCATATCTGCGGCGTAAGGATGCACAGCGCTACCAGGACGTGATTAAGCGCCTGGGTCTGCGCAAATAGCCAAAAAAATGATTACAAAGAGGCGAGATGATGGCATCGGGAGCACCGTCATCTCGCTTCTTGTGTAGTCACTTATCAACCTTGCGAAACTATTCGCAAATCGCTTTCCCGGTAACACTGTACACTACCAGTGCAAGAAACAGGTATTGGCAAGTGGGCCGTACATCTGCTGTACGACTCAGTTTCCAGTTCCTGGGCTTGCCTGAGACCATTACCGAATTGATCGTGGGACTTTGTCCGGTGTGTCGGGAGTACAATTCAAAAGAGGATTTACTATGAGTTTTCATCAGGAACACCGCTACGAAGCTGTCGTAGGTGGTGATGTCATTGCGTTTGAGACTGGTTCGCTGGCCAAGCTGGCTGGCGGCGCAGTTACCATTCATCAGGGGGGGGCGGTCATCCTGGCCACAGCCACCGCATCCAAAGCCCCGCGTGAGGGCATCGATTTCTTCCCCCTCAGTGTCGATTTCGAAGAAAAAATCTATGCAGCAGGTCGCATTCCCGGCAATTTCTTCCGCCGCGAATCCCGACCTTCCACCCAGGCTATTCTTACCGCCCGTCTCATCGACCGTCCTTTGCGCCCCCTTTTTCCCAAGGGTTTCCGCAACGATGTGCAAATCATCTGCACTGCACTCAGTGCCGATGAAGAGCGTCCGCTGGATATTTTGGCCATCAACGCAGCCTCCGCTGCCCTGAGCATCTCGAATGCGCCCTGGGATGGCCCGGTGGCCGCGGTGCGTGTGGGTTATGTGGATGACGCATTTGTCATCAATCCCACCTTCCCGCAAATGGAAAATAGCCTGCTGGATTTGCGTCTGGCTGGCACGGCTGAGGGCATTCTCATGGTGGAAGCGGGCGCCAATGAGCTGCCCGAGAGCATGATTCTGGAGGCCATGAAGTTGGGTCACGAAGCCATGCAACCCATCATCGAACTACAAAACAGGATGCAGGCCGAATTGGGCAAAGAAAAGATGGTCTTTGTTAAACCGGAGCCCAATGCTGAACTCATCGCTGATGTCGAGGCCTTTACCACCCAGCGCATGACCGAAATTATGACCTCAGCGCTTTCCAAGACCGCCCGCGGCGAAGCTGTAGGTGAACTCAAAGAGGCCATGCTGGCAGAATTGGGCGAAAAATATGAAGATGTCAAGGCGCTGAAAGCCGCGTTTGAGGCTGTTGAGACTCAGGTCGTGCGTAGTTTGATTTTGAATGAGGGTGTTCGCCCTGATGGCCGCGATCCCAAGACCATTCGTCCCATCTCTGCCCATGTCAACATTTTGCCTCGTACTCATGGCACTGGGCTCTTCACCCGTGGCGAAACACAGGTGCTGACCATTGCCACCCTGGGCACGCCTCGGGATGCGCAAAAAATCGACAATCTCACTCCTGGTGTCGAAAAACGCTACATTCATCATTACAACTTCCCTCCCTTCTCCACCGGCGAAACCTGGCCCATGCGCGGGCCCAAACGCCGTGAAATTGGGCATGGTGCGCTGGCCGAACGAGCCCTGGAGCCCGTTATCCCGCCCCAGGATCAATTCCCTTACACCTTGCGCCTGGTCTCCGAGGCTCTTAGCTCCAATGGCTCCACCTCCATGGCCTCGGTATGCGGCAGCACCCTGGCCCTGATGGATACCGGTGTGCCCATCTCTGCGCCCGTGGCTGGCATTGCCATGGGCCTCATCAGCGAAGGGGATGTCACCACTGACGCCGGGCGCTACGTCGTACTTTCCGACATTCAGGGCATGGAAGACCACCTGGGCGACATGGATTTCAAAGTTGCCGGAACAGAGAAAGGCATCACCGCCCTGCAAATGGACATCAAAATCAAAGGGCTTAGCTACGACTTGCTGGAAAAAGCACTGGCCCAAGCCAACGAAGGCCGTAAGTTCATCCTGGGCAAAATGATGGAAGCGCTCTCTGAGCCCCGTCCCCAACTTTCGCCCAACGCCCCTCGCATCCTCACCCTGCAAATCGACCCCGAAAAAATCGGCAAGGTGATTGGCCCGGGCGGTAAGATGATTCGGCGTCTGCAAACAGATTACGATGTAAAAATCGACATCGAAGAGGATGGCACCGTGTTCATCGCCGGTGGTCTGGGCGCAGAAACCGCCCGCGACGAAATCGAGCTGATGACCAAAGATGTGGAGCCGGGCCAGATTTACACCGGCAAGGTTGTACGCATTGAGCCCTACGGCGCATTTGTTGAGCTGATTCCGGGCGTGGATGGCATGGTGCACATCTCGCAACTGGCTGATTATCGCGTGCCCAATGTGGAAGATGTGGTCAAACTGGGCGATGACCTGATGGTTATGGTCATCGACGTGGATCCGGGCGGAAAGATTCGTCTGAGCCGTCAAGCTGTGCTGGAAGGCTGGACTGCGGAAGAAGCCCGTGAGCGAGACAAGAAAGGCAGCAGCCGCGGTGGCAGTCGGGACCGCCGAGGTGGCCGTGATCGTGGCGGGCGAGATCGTCGAGGTAGCCGCGACCGAGACCGCCGCCCCCGTCGCTAACCCTAACACCCCACAGCCGCTTCATCCCGAGGCGGCTGTTTTTTGTTATCATTCCGTTTACAGGCCAAAAAGATGAAGTGGTTTCCTTACGAAACTTGGGTGATCGAAAGCCCGTTATCCCATGAGGTGCTTCGCAAAGCCATGTCGGCCCGCATTGAGAAACCGGATAGATTGCGATTGTGGCATCATTTTTTGGGAAACACAGAAAAACATAAACCTCTGGAAGGGACGGTAAAGGGAAGGAATTTCACGCTCAGACGTGTAATTTATCATCGAAACAGCTTCCAGCCATATCTTTACGGTCGCTTTAAGCCTAATGACCACGGAACAACGCTGATTATGAGCATGACGTTGCATTCGCTGACGATTGCGTTTTTTCTTTTATGGTTCGGAGTGCTTTTTATGCTTAGTGTTCTGATATTCTTTGTTGGTACAAATGGATTGACTTTATTGGTGCCCCTAGGATTTCTTTTGTTTGCGGTCATTCTCGTGGAAGTTGGATTTCATTCGGAGGCAAACCAAACCAAGGCCCTCTTTTCAGAGCTTTTGGCCGACATTCACGCTGCCGAAGGGGTGACGAACCAGGGCGCGAGCAGCAACCTGTGAGCAGATGTGCCTCACACATTGGACATCCGGCCCGAGATTGGCTACAATCTGAGCCATGTCCTCTCCCATGCGCAAGCAATATCTGCAAATCAAAAAACAATATCCCGATGCCATCCTCTTCTTTCGGCTGGGAGATTTTTATGAGACCTTTGATGACGACGCCAAAATCGTCTCGGAGGTGTGCGAAGTTACCCTCACCAGCCGCCCGGTAAGCAAGGGGCAGCGGGTTCCTCTGGCCGGTGTGCCCTGGCACGCGGCTGAAACCTAC
>CAZMDD010000129.1:0-16989 GCA_964565065.1 uncultured Caldilineales bacterium
AGCTTTAAACTTCATTTGTCACATTCTCAGATTTTTTCAGGAGGCATCCCATGCGAAACCTAACGCGATTTATCCTCTTGCTTCTTTTGATAACGCTGTTGGCAGGCTGCGGTGGCGGCGAAAAATACCAGGCCCCTCCAGCCAATGCCGAAGTTAATGTGGCGGTGAGTATTTTGCCGCAGCAGTATTTTGTTCGAAAAATCGGAGGTGAGCATGTTTCGGTGCTGGTGATGGCGGGCCCGGGCATCAATCCCCTGCACTACCAGCCCCCAAAAGGGCAACTCGAGGCGCTGAAAGAACGAGACATTTATTTTTTGATGGGGATTCCCTCGGAAAAAACGTGGTTGGCCAGTATCGCCGAGAAAGCGCCCGATATCATCCTGCTGGACAGTAGCCAGGAGGTTGACAAAAGCAATGGCGACCCCCATGTGTGGCTTTCGCCGCAGCGGGTGGCGCAGCAGGCCCAAACCATTGCCCAGGGGTTGATTGCGGTAGATCCGGATCACGAGGCCGACTATCGGGCCAATCTGCAAGCATTTCTGGCTGAGCTGGATAAACTGGATGCGGACATCCGCCGAGTGATGGAAAAAAATAACACAGCCGGTAAAACTTTCATCGTTTCGCATCCAGCCTGGAGCTATTTTGCCCAGGATTATGGCCTGACGATGTTGAGCATTCCCGAAAATGCCACCGATGCTCAGTTGCAAGCATTGGCCGACCAGGCCAAAGCCAAAGGGATTGATATCATTTTTTATCAGCGCGGCTTTGATGAAAAATCACCGGAGAAATTATCGCAGATGCTGGAAGGGGGACGCGTAATGCCCATGGAGCCACTGAATCCCAGTTGGGAGCCTAATTTGCGCAGTGTTTCTATGATGTTGGCAAGAAGTGTGAAGTAGTTGTCTTAATGAAAAACCGGAGCATCAGGCATGTGCCCGGTCTCCGGTTTTTGATAAAGGGTAACTATTCACGTTTTTTGATTGACCAAAACACAACGGCGCCAAGAAAGAGATTCCTCGCTTCGCCCTAACAACTGCCGCGTATCCCCAGCTCGTTGCGGGCGATGACCATGCGCTGAATCTCGCTGGTTCCTTCGTAGATTTCAGTAATTTTAGCATCTCGGAAGTAGCGCTCGATGGGGAGTTCTTTTGAATAGCCCATGCCGCCATGAATTTGTACCGCGGCATGCGTTACAAACATGGCAGTCTCGCTGGCAAAGAGCTTGGCCATAGCAGCCTCGGTGGTGAAGCGTTTGCCACTGGTTTTCGATTCATGTTTGGCCAGTGCCGCCTGATAGATGAGCATACGGCTGGCTTCGATGCGTGTTTTCATGTCGGCAATCTTTTGCTGAATCATCTGAAAAGCGCCAATGGGGTTACCAAAGGCGATGCGCTCGCGGGCATATTGCACGCTGGCATCATACGCGGCCACAGCCACGCCTAACGCTTGCGAGGCAATGCCAATGCGCCCGGCATCCAGCACGGTCATGGCAATCTTGAAGCCCTGGCCCGGTTGGCCCAGAACGTTTTCGACTGGACATTTATAATCATCGAACATGATTTCGCAGGTGGCCGAAGCGCGAATGCCCAGTTTGGGCTCCTCTTTGCCCGCGGTAAAGCCGGGCAGGCTGGTATCGATGAGAAAGGCTGTGACACCACGATAGGCTGGCTTGGCGTCGGGGTCGGTGACGGCAAAGAGTACCATGCGGTGGGCCACCGGGCCCGAGGTTATCCACGATTTGATGCCGTTGATAACATAATGCGAGCCATCCTCGCTGAGCGTTGCCCGGGTGCGCATGGTTCCGGCATCGGAGCCAGACATGGGCTCGGTGAGTGCATAAGCGCCAATCTGCTCACCTGTGGTAATAGGAAGCAGCCACGTTTGCTTTTGTTCCTCAGTCCCAAATGAATAAATGCCGTGGCAATAAAGTGAGTTGTTCACCGACATGATGGTAGATGTGGCCACATCTGCTTTGGCAATTTCTTCCATGGCCAGCACATAGGCAATGGTATCCATGCCCGCGCCCCCGTACTCCTCGGGCATCTCAATTCCCATGAATCCCATTTCGCCCATTTTTTTGATGATGGGTAGCGGGAATTCGCCGGTTTCATCATAATGTGCTGCCACGGGGGCGATTTCGTTTTGCGCGAAATCCCGGGCAGCGTCCCGAATCATGACATGCTCGTCGTTGAGATGCAAATCCATTTTTTAGCTCCTTATTTAAGGTTGTGGGATGAAAAAGATGGGATGGGGGATAATTAGCGAGTGAATATCGGTGGCGGTATGTCCTTCATCAGTTGGTGCAGGCGGGCGTAAACTTCCTCTAATGATTCTGGCATCACTTTGGTTTTGGCCAATACCGGCATAAAATTGGTATCACCCAGCCAGCGGGGCACAATGTGCAAATGCAGATGTGCTTCCATGCCAGCGCCGGCTGCTTTGCCCATGTTGATGCCAACATTAAACCCTTGCGCCCGATAGGCCCGCTGCAACAGCGTGGTGCTGTATGTGGTCAATTTAATGATTTCAAACTGCGTTTCATCATCCAGCGCGTCCAGTGTGCTAACGTGTACATTGGGCAGTACCATTAAATGTCCGTTGGAATAAGGATAACGGTTGAGCACGATGAAGGCCCGCGGGGCCCGGAATAAAATATAATTGGCCGCATCATTTTCGCTGTCTTGGGCCAGGTATTCGCAAAAAGGGCATGTTTTGGGCTTAGGATTAACCATGTAATCCCAGCGCCATGGTGTGTAAAGTCGTTCCATAGAAATTTCTGACCGAATGGTGGTGGTTACAGTTATTTGACAATTGAAGTCGCTACTGTTCCTTGTTTATCCTTATTCCGTTTGATTAAGAATGTCAGTATGGGTGGTGTGAGCAGTGTTGTTAGCATCACCATGATGATGATTGCCGAAAATACTTCGTCGGTGATGACGCCCATATTCTTGCCGATAATCGCAAAAATGATGCCGACTTCGCCGCGGGGAACCATGCCGAATCCAACAATGTATTTATTAGCATCGCCTGCGGCAAAACCTGCCAGAACTTTGCCGATGATGGCCACAATGGTCATCACCAGTGCCAGCATCAAGACAGATTTATCAAACAGCATTTCCAGCGAGACGCTCATGCCCGTTGTGACAAAGAAAATGGGTATCAAAAACAAGCCTATCGGCGCAATAAGGTCTTCGACATGATGTTCGATGTGGTGGTTAAGCGTTGTTAGAACTTGCTGCTTTTGTGGCGGGTAAAAGTCGTGAATGGCTCTTCTGACATCGCGCACCACATTCGAGTCTTTGAAAACGCTGAAATGTACCGGGTCCAGCATAAGGCCCGCTGCAAAGGCGCCGACGATCGGTTCCAGGCCCACTGCGCTGGCCAAATAGGCAAAGGAGAGGCAAAAGGTGATGGCCATAGTGAATTTCATGCCTACACCTGTGTGGATGCGGGAAAATAATCTGCCAATTTTCGCCGCTAAAAGTTGCCCCACGAAGATGGATGCAATCAGGAAGATGATGGCTTTGCTGGCGATGAAGCTGATTTCCAGACCGCTAATTTTGCCGGTGGTAATCATGGCGGTCAGGATGGCCAGGATGATCAATCCCAGCACATCGTCGATGACTGCTGCGCTGATGATGATGCGGGCCTCTTTTGTTTGAAGTTGATGCAGCTCTTGCAGGACGCGTGCCGTGATGCCTACTGAGGTGGCCGTTAATGCTGCACCGATGAATAGATGTGTGTATAATCCGGCATCGCGCATCAACCAATAGCCAATAATGTATACGCCAAAGATGAAGGGTAAAAGAACGCCGATGACCGCAACAAAGAAGGCTCGTAATCCCACTGAGCGCATTTTTTCAAAATTGGATTCCAGTCCGATTTGAAACAGCAGGATGACGACACCGAGCTCTGCTAAAAATGTGATGATTTCGTTATGTTTGATAGCTTCGAAAAAGTCCACATTAAGAAGGTATAAATTCCCCAACACGATCCCTGCAATCAATTCTCCCAATACGGCTGGTTGTCCGATGCGTTCTACCAGGCTGGAGGTTCTGGCTACGATTAAGATGATGGCAATCTCCAACAAAATCAATGAAGAACTGTGCATGATAAATACCTTTGCCAAAGTTGGCGTAGAAGTGAGGGGTGGCATGAAAGCAGAGAGGTTTTTCATGCCACCGTTGCTTGAAGTTTATTCACCTTTTTATTTGTTGTGCCTGAGCATTCTCAATAACCAAAGCTATCGCCGACGGGGCGGTGTACGTGGCTCACTTCGGTGGGAGTGTGCCGCCCGTTGGGCGATAGTGCGGCGTTGCTTTGTTGATATGATTATAGTCCAAGCTGGGGTGATTACCAACTTGCTATCGCTTGTTTCCAGGCCTCTTCGGCGGAACGTTCGCCCGAGAGTACGGCCCGGCTGGCCTGGTGTACGGCCCGGGTAAATGCTTCGTCCTGGCTGAATGCAGGCATGAGAAAGCCGTTTTCCAGCGATTCGTTGGCGAAGTTGCGGTAATCGCTGGCTGGCCACTGTTGCAATGAGGCGCGGTTGGCTGGCAGGATGTGGGCCTGGATGCTCCATCGGGCCAGTGTTTGCGGCTCGGTCAGGCGTTTGATGAGGTCGGCGGCCAGTGCTTGTTGCGTTTCATCGGCGGTGATGATGGCGTAGGCCCAACCTTGAATCAAGTAGCGGGCCTGGCCATCTTGTGTGGGCGTGGGCCCGAAGCGCAGGAATGTGGCATCGCCTTGTTGGCTCAACCATAGCCGGGCGGTGGTTTCGGCCAGTGGCACGGCACCTTGCAAGCTTTGCTCCCACGAGCCTCGCGGGTTGGCAGTTTGCAACATGTCGGCATCGGTTTGCCCCGCTTGGTACAGTGCCTGATAAAATGCCAGTTGACGGCGTAGGGCTGCGCTGTCACGTTCTGTTGGTTTCGACGATGTGGTCGCACTTAGATAGTGCAGCAGCAAAGCGTCGGTCCAGGTGCTATCGGCGCTGCCCACAGGAAAGCTGTAGCGTTTTTTCGAGGCCAGGATAATATCCCAATTGACAGGGGGGTCAGAAAGGACGGCTGGCTGAAAGGAGAGATGCTCAAAATCCGCGGCAAAGGGTACAGCCATCCAGGCTTCGTTGTTTTGGCTGGCCTGCCGGGCAAAGGGATAAAGGTCATCCAGCATGGCATCGGGCAGTTGTTCGTTGAGGGGTTGCAAGAGTGATTCGCTGCCGGCCTGGGGGATTTCTTGTAGGGGCAGTGCTATGATGTCGGGGAGGATGGCGGGGGCCACCGGTTTGGTGGTGCGTAGGGCATCCAGCAATCCCCCTTTGCCTGTAGCCAGTTTGGGAATCATCTGCACCGATACGTTTTTCTCGCTGGCAAAAGCTGCTGTCACCTGGTTCAGTGTTTCCTGGCCTGCAGCTTCGGGAAGAATCATCCAGTCGGGCAGCCACAATGTGAGGGTGGGGATCTCGGGCGTGGCGGGCGCATGATGCGCGGCCTCGGGCGTGGCTGTGGGCGCGGGTACAGGCGTGGGCGCGGGCGAGCACGCTGCCAGCGTCCACAAAAGCATAGCCAGTGCCAAGGGGAGCAATGTTTTCATGGTTTGATTATAAACGAGGGCGCAGAACTCGCCAATAGTAGCGGAGGCCATTAGAGGCCGAAGATGTGGGTGAGGATGGTCGTTCCAGCCCCTCCCACGCTTTGCAGCATAGCAATTTGGGGATTGGGTAGTTGGTTGGCGCCCGCGCGTCCAGTGAGCTGCAAGACGATTTCACTGGTCGATTTGACGCTGCGTTATCCCTTTCTGTTTTCGGGCTCACACGGTTTTTGCAGCACCTTCACCTCGTAAAAATGACGATAAAAGTGCAGACTGGCTAAAAACAACGCCCCGCCCATCCCCGCATAAACTGCGGCTAAAATGCGTCTGTCTAAAGATGAGTGCCGCAAAGCAATACCCATGCTAATCATCAATACGATAAGTAGGTAGCTTTTGGGTGAATTGAATGCCAGCAGGCCCACCGGATCG
Source organism: uncultured Caldilineales bacterium (assembly GCA_964565065.1). GTDB lineage: Bacteria > Chloroflexota > Anaerolineae > J102 > J102 > M2005. The sequence goes on from CAZMDD010000129.1 coordinate 6,022, forward strand.
GGCAGGCTGCACAGCCGACGGATATTTTTAGTTACCGTTTTGGTGAACATAAAATAGTAGAAACTGATGGCAATGATGCCGCCTAGCAGGGTTAAACCCCAGGCCCAGGATCTCTCCATGGCCGCGAGCCAACCCTGGGCCCGCCACATCAGCATCAGGCCCACCCCGGTCCACATAATGCCAGCCAGGGCAGATAACCAATGACGTGAGACAATCGGTTTGAGCTTTTCCATGGCGTTATTTTACCAAAGCAGCCGGGGGATGCAAAGTGTCTGCCGGCGTATTGAGTGCTTGGCCCAGTATCAGGTATAATAGCAGCACCTATCCCTCATTCATCCACAGGAGCCTATCCATGCCTGCGCACAAATACAATGCCACAGTCGTTCAGAAAATTCAGATTCGACCTAATTTGATGATTTTGCGAGTGGCTACCGATGAACCGCGTTCTGAATTTTCGGCAGGGCAATACACAACCTTGGGGCTTTATGGCTCAGAACCCCGCTCGGCCAACTCCGAGCCGGAGGCTATCCCCGTTAAGCCGGAAAAACTGATTCAGCGGGCTTATTCCATTGCCTCGGCTCGACACGAGACCCGGCAATTCGAGTTTTACATTTCGCAGGTCAAGACGGGCCAACTTACCCCGCGCCTTTTTCATCTTGAAGTAGGCGATAAAGTTTTTGTGGGCCGCCGCATCGTTGGTGTTTTTAATTTATCCAACGCCCCTAAAGATGCCGATGTTGTGATGATTGCCACGGGCACGGGCATTACGCCCTACATCAGTTTTTTGCGTTCGCATGTCATGGAGCGCCCGAAAAGCAAGATGGTGGTGATTCAGGCTGCTGCCCACCAAGGCGATTTGGGCTATTTCAGCGAACTTTCATTTCTCGATTCCGCCTTCCCCAATTTTTACTATCTACCCACCCTAACCGATGCGGGCGACACTTGGCCTGGACATCGTCTGTGGATTGAGGAGATGCTGGAATCGGGCGTGTTGGGCCAGGAGACGGGCGTTGCCTGTGATCCGAAAAAGACTCATTTTTACCTTTGCGGCAATCCTGTCATGGTCAAAAATGTGTCGCAGTGGCTGACTGAGCATGGTTATCAAAAGAAAACCCGTAGAACTGAAGGCACACTTTTTGTCGAAGAGTTTTAGCGTGCCACCAACTGATTGAATTCAGGGCATTTTGCTGTAAAAATAGTTACTACTAAGGTAGTCCGGCTAGAAACCACGAAGTCACGAAGCCACAAAGGCACGAAGAAAAGAAAAAGCTTTGAAATGCTTGGTGTTCTTAGTGTCTTTGCGCCTTTGTGGTGATTGAAGTCGGGTACGTTAGTCGTTACTAAAAATAAGCCTTAAGTCCCCAGGAATGGAAGAATCTGTACAGTTTTTTGTGTCTGTGCAATTTGGCGCATTGTTGTGGGTTGGGGTATACTTTAACCCGTTCAGAAAGGATTGAACGCGCATCATTCTCAGGAACTGCCATGCGACATCAGAATGCAACGAAGCATCCTGACTGGGTGCCACTTACAATCAAACTCGTCGTTCTCGTTGGCTTGGCTCTACTCGTTCCGCTCTTGGTGGGTGTTGCCTTTGACCTGTTTTCTGAATCCTCGCCCCTGGGGACATTGTTTGGCATGTTCACAGGGATTTTTATCGCAACGATTATTCTTGTTCGTACCATCCAAACCCGTTATCTGACCATCGCTCCGCTTTCCGATGAGGAAGGCGAAGAAGAAGGAGAATCAGCGTAATGCGCAAACTGCTCCAGCCAAAAACACTCGCTATTATCATCGGCGTCTTGGCCATCCTCTTTGTTTCTGTCAAATTCGTACGTGTGCCCCTGCCCACCATCCTGCTCCCTGCCGAAGCTATTCCGGGGTTGGCAATTGGCAGTTTCAAGATTACAAACACCTTGATTGCCACTGTGTTGGCCGATATTTTTGTTCTGGTTTTCGGTTTCCTTGCTGTGCGCAATATGCAGGAAGTGCCCGAGAGTAAAATTCAGAACATCTTCGAGTGGATTGTTGAAATTTTTGATGGTATGCTGACCGACATCGGGGGCAAAGAAAAAGCCCGAGCCTGGTTGGCTATTTTTATGACCATTTTGCTGTTCATCCTCTTTGCCAACTGGGCCGAGCAAATTCCGGGCGTGGATAGTTTTGGTGTTATCGAGCCTGTAGAAGTAGCTTATGCCGAAAAAGGTGTTGGAGTTGGCTACGGCACCAAGGCATTGGGGCCATTCATCACCCTGACCAATGATCAGGTCATTCTTACTGATGAAGAGCGTCGGGAGATTAAAGAGGCGTTCGAGGAAGCTGAGGCTGCTGGAGAAAAGTATCATCCGCATGAGCCCCGTGGCTATGTGCTTACCCCTTATGTGCGCGCTGCTGCTACCGATCTGAACATGACCATCGGTCTGGCGTTGCTGGTGGTGGTGTGGAGTCATTTCATCGGCTTCCGAAAACTGGGAGGCAAATACATCCGTCGCTTTGCCTTGCCTGTTATCACCGGCATGAAGCTCATTGATTTCTTTGTGGGCTTTTTGGAATTCATTTCCGAGTTTGCCAAGGTTATCAGTCTTAGCTTCCGGTTGTTTGGTAATGTTTTTGCCGGGCAGGTCTTGTTGTTCGTCATGGCTTTCCTGGTGTCGTTCCTGCTGCCGCTGCCCTTTATTGGTCTGGAGCTATTTGTCGGCTTCATGCAGGCTTTTGTTTTCGCCATTCTTACATTCATTTACTTTGAGCAGGCTACTCATAGCCATGCCGGAGATGAACATCATTAAGCGTTAAGTCTGTAGGCGAAGATGGGTGACGTGTATTATCGTCCGTGTTCGTCTGAATGTAGGCGATTTTCTCAAGTTTCAAATGTGCATCTACATAACTTAAAAAGTAACGATTTATTTTACAAACCCTTCTCACTATCCTTTTACGGAGGAAATGATTCATCATGGTAGAAATTCTTTCTCCCGGTCTCGCAATTGGTCTGGGCGCTATTGGCCCCGGTATTGGCATCGGATTGTTGGTCATGGGCGCGTTGCAGGCTATGGGCCGCAACCCCGAAGTCGCTGGCGAAATTCGCACGAACATGATTCTTGGTATCGTGTTTGCTGAGTCTATCGCTATTTACGCCCTGGTTGTCGCTCTCCTGCTGCTGTTCGTGGGCGCGCCTGGCCTGAAATAGGCTCGGCCCCCTATTGTTTTAACTCTACAGCTTTAAGGAGGCAACTGTATGGCTGCATTAGGCCTGAATGGCGCCATGCTTGTGGCGCAAATTGTAAATATCCTGATTCTGCTTTTCTTGTTGAAAAAGTACATCATTCCCCCTGTGGTAAAAATGTTGGATGACCGCAAGGCGCGCATTGCCGAAGGGCTTTCGGCTGCCGATACTGCCCGGCAAGAAGCAGAAAAAGAGCGCAAGCAGTTGATGGCACAAATCGAAGCGGAGCGCTCCGAAGCGCAGCAGCGGGTTGCCGCGGCTTCGGCTCAGGCTGAGCGTGTCAAGGATGAGATCCTGGCCGAAGCTCGTCGCGAAGCTGAAGCTATTAAGACCAGTGCTATCGAAGAAGCAGAGGCTGAGAAACAACGCATCCTGGCCGAGGCCCACAAGCAGATTGCCGAGTTGGCGATGCTTGCCACCGAGCGTGTTGTGCGCGAAGGATTGGATGCCAAAACTCAGCACAAGATTATCGAAGATTTCCTGTCTCAAGTGAGCCTGAACTAATCATGGAAAGAACGCCTGAAGCGTACACCCGAGGCATCCTGGCCGCGGCTCTGGAACCCTGGCTTGAGGGCTTGAGTGCTGTCAGTGCTGCTCTTGCCGCAAATACTAATCTTCGGGAACGGCTGGATAATCCTGTCCTGGAATTGCCCGCAAAGTTGGCGCTTCTGGAGGGCATCTTGCCTGATGGCGCTACCAACGAATTGCGTAATTTTTTGAGCATTTTGCTTAGTAATCATGATCTTGGGCAACTCGACGGCATTGTGAATGCTTTGGAAAAGGTTATGAGTGCCGAGGCTGGTGGCCCGCAGCAAGCTGTTGTTACCAGTGCTGTCGCGCTTACCGAAGAGGAACAAGCACAGGTTAAAGCAAGACTTGCAGATCGTTTTGGCAGCAATCTCAAATTCTCCTTTGTGGTGGATTCTGAGATTTTGGGCGGCCTTATTGTTCAGGTTGGCGATAAGCTCATCGATGACAGCGTTCGTGGCCGTCTGAACGCGCTTCGTCAGAAAATTGGCGTCTGAAGCACTCCCCAGGCGTTTTCATCGCGTCAGATGGCGCAATCCAGAAAAAGAGGAAAGAACTTATGGCAGTCGGACTTGATGATTTCACCCGACAGTTAAAAGAACAGATTCAACATTTTGAGGCCCCGGCCAGCGTGGTCGATGTGGGAACCGTTACCGAAGTGGGTGATGGTATTGCTCGTATTCATGGCCTGCAAAATGCCATGGCCAGTGAAATTCTGGAGTTTTCGACCGGCACGCTGGGCATTGCTCTGAATCTGGACGAAGACACTGTTGGCGCCATTATTATGGGCGAGTACAGCGGTATCCAGGAAGGTGACGTGGTTCGCAGCACCGGGCGTATTGCCTCTGTGCCTGTGGGCGATGCCATGATCGGGCGTGTGGTCAACGCATTGGGGCAGCCTATCGACGGCAAAGGCCCCATCGAGACCGACAAATTCCGCCCGGTGGAACGCATTGCACCTAATGTGGTCGTGCGCAAGAGTGTTGACACCCCGGTACAAACAGGAATCAAGGCTATCGACGCCATGATTCCAATTGGCCGCGGTCAGCGTGAGTTGATTATTGGTGACCGGCAAACGGGTAAAACCGCTATTGCCATTGATACCATCATCAATCAGAAGGGAAAAGACCTGATTTGTATTTATGTGGCCATTGGTCAGAAACGGGCCAGTGTAGCGCAGGTGGTGGCGACCCTGGAGAAGCATGGCGCCATGGCTCATACCATTGTGGTGGCAGCCACCGCCTCTGACCCCGCTGCATTGCAGTATTTGGCTCCTTACTCTGGCACAGCCATTGGCGAGGAGTTCATGGAGCAGGGCAAGGATGCTCTCATCGTTTATGATGATTTGAGCAAGCATGCCTGGGCTTATCGCCAGGTGTCGCTGCTGTTGCGCCGCCCGCCCGGTCGTGAAGCCTATCCCGGCGACGTTTTCTATCTGCATAGCCGCTTGCTGGAACGTTCCGCCAAGCTGGATGCGGAGCATGGCGGCGGTTCGCTGACTGCTTTGCCGGTTATCGAAACCCAGGCCGGCGATGTCTCCGCCTACATTCCCACCAACGTCATTTCCATTACCGATGGTCAGATTTATCTGGAGTCGGATCTGTTCTACGCAGGTATTCGTCCGGCGCTGAATGTGGGGCTTTCGGTCTCGCGTGTCGGTTCATCTGCGCAGACCAAGGCCATGAAGCAGGTGGCGGGCCGCATGAAGCTTTCGCTGGCCCAGGGCCGCGAGTTGGCCGCCTTTGCTCAGTTCGGCTCTGATCTCGATAAATCGACTCAGCGCCAATTGGATCGCTTCCAGCGGCTGACACAATTGCTAAAACAGCCGCAATATCAGCCACTTTCGTTGGCCGATGAAGTGATGGTCATCTATGCCGGAACCAACGGTTATATCGATGAAATTGGTGTCGATCGCATTCCCGAATGGGAGCAGAGCTTCTACAAGTTTATGGCCAGCAACTATCCCGAAATCGGCAGCGCCATCGAGCGGGATAAAAAGTTACTGCCCGAAACTGAAGAGGGCCTGAAACTGGCTATCAACGCCTTCAACAAGCAGTTCGTATAAGGAAATCAGGATCAGGATTGCGGGCGGCCCTCCGCTCCATCCTGTTCCCTTATCCTTTTAGAAGGAGATTTCATTGGCTACCACCCGAGAAATCAAACGACGTATTCGCAGCGTCAAAAACATTGCCCAGGTGACCAAGGCAATGGAGGCGGTTTCCGCTTCTAAGATGCGCCGCGCTCAGACACAGGCGCAATCGACACGCCCATACGCCAGCAAGGCTGCCGAGGTGCTATCCTTTCTGGCCCGCATTCGTCCTGCCTATGCTTCGGCCCAGCCACTTTTGCAGCAACGCGAGATTAAAAACATCGGTATGTTGCTGATTACCGCTGACCGCGGTCTGGCCGGTGGCTTGAACAGCCAGATGATTACGGCTGCTGCCCGCTGGATCAAGGATTGGCAGAATGAAGGCAAGCAGGTCGAGCTGGTGACTGTTGGCAAGAAGGGCCGTGACTGGATGCGCAAATATGGCCCTCCCATCCGGGCGGAATTTGTCAGCCTGGGTGACAGGCCGGGCAGTGTTTATCTGGCTGCCAGTCGACGCAAAGCCACCGCCCAGGTCGGGCCCATCGCCCGCATCCTCATGGATGACTTTATTGCTGGTCGCTACGATGCTGTTTATATTGGTTTCATGCGCTTTGTCAACACGGTTACGCAAGTGCCCACCCTGACACAAGTGCTGCCCATTGTGCCCGATGACAGCGTGCCTGCCGACATGCCCATCGATTACATCTTTGAACCAGATGCGGAAACAGTGCTGGAACAAATTTTGCAAAGCCTGACCGAAATCGAGGTCTTGCAGGCACTTTACGAAGCCATTGCCAGCGAACATTCTGCCCGAATGGTGGCCATGCGCAATGCCACCGATGCCGCAGGCGAGCTGATTGATGACTTGACGCTAACCTACAACAAAGCGCGGCAAAGCGCCATTACCATGTCGTTGCTAGACATTGCCGGCGCTGTTGCCGCTCTGGAATAGCCTCGCAGCAGGAATGAACTGAAAGGGTATTGGATAGCGTGTTTTATCCAGTATCTCTTGATAAAATCATTATCCGATTATCTTATTTGCATCACAGGGTGATTTTCTTTCACCTTTTCCCTACTAGACGATAGTAGTATTTGGAGGAATTACTGGATGAGCACGAATGGCAAATCCCAATCCAAAGGACATATTATTCGCGTTGTCGGCCCGGTCGTTGACGTTGAATTTCCTGACGGCAACCTGCCGGACATCTTTGACGCTGTAAACATCCCCCTGGAGGATGGCGGCCTGCTGGTGTGCGAAGTTCAGCAATTGCTGGGCAACGATCGTGTGCGAAGCGTGGCTATGTCCACCACCGACGGTTTGCGCCGCGGCATGGAAGCGATTGCCACCGGCGCGCCCATCATGGTCCCGGTGGGCCCGGCCGGTCTGGGCCGCATCTTCGATGTCACCGGACGCGCCATCGACAACCTGGGCGACGTGGACACCGACACCTTTTATCCCATCCATCGCTCAGCTCCCCCCTTCTCGGAACAGGCCACCAAGACCGAAATGTTCGAGACCGGCCTTAAGGTCGTGGACTTGATTGCTCCCTTTACCAAGGGGGGGAAAACGGGCGTCTTTGGCGGCGCTGGCGTGGGCAAAACCGTTATTATTCAGGAATTGATTCGTAACGTGGCTGAAGAGCACAGCGGTTTTTCTGTCTTTGCCGGTGTAGGAGAGCGCAGCCGCGAAGGGAACGATTTGTGGCACGAGATGAAAGATTCGGGCGTATTGCCGCAAACGGTCATGGTTTTTGGCCAGATGAACGAGCCTCCGGGCGCCCGTCTGCGCGTGGGCCTGACCGCGGTCACCATGGCTGAATACTTCCGCGATGAAGGGCGTGATGTGCTGCTGTTCATCGACAACATCTTCCGTTTTGTGCAGGCTGGCTCCGAGGTTTCCGCCTTGCTAGGACGTTTACCCAGTGCTGTCGGTTATCAGCCCACATTGGGAACTGATGTCGGTGAGCTGCAAGAGCGCATCACCTCCACCAAACGAGGCTCCATCACCTCCATGCAGGCCATTTACGTGCCCGCAGATGACTACACCGACCCAGCTCCCGCCACCACCTTTGCTCACCTGGATGCCACCATCTCGCTGGAGCGCTCTCTGGCTGAGCAGGCCCTCTTCCCCGCAGTCGACCCGCTGGCCTCTACCAGTCGTATCCTCGACCCCAACATCGTCGGCGAAGACCACTACCAGGTAGCCCGCGGTGTACAGCAAACGTTACAACGTTACAAAGACTTGCAGGATATCATCGCCATTCTGGGTGTCGAAGAACTCAGCGAAGATGATCGCAAAACAGTCGCCCGGGCCCGCAAGATTCAGCGCTTCCTCACCCAGCCCATGTTCGTAGCTGAGCAATTCACCGGCCAGGCCGGACGCTATGTCAAAATCGAAGACACTGTGCGCGGCTTCAAGGAAATCCTCGAAGGCAAGCACGATGACCTGCCCGAAGCTGCCTTCTACATGATTGGCGGCATCGAAGAAGCTGTCGAAAAAGCCAAAGCGCTGCGTTCCGAAGACTAAATACTTGGCCCTTGCGAGCCCCTTTCTCACCTTCAGGTAGCTATGAGCACAATTCATTTATCATTAATTGCCCAGGATCGCATCGTCTACGAAGATGATGTCAAAATGGCCATTTTGCCCGGCGCCTCTGGAGCCATCGGCGTTTTGGCCAAACATGCTCCGCTGATGGCTGTATTGCAGCCTGGCGAAATCCTGGTGCGCAAGGATGGCGAAGAAGACCGCTACTTCGTTGTAGGTGGTGGCTTTGTCGAAGTCCGGCCTGATGAAATCGTGGTGCTGGCCCGCTCCGCCGAATCTGCTGTCGAAATCGACATGGCCCGGGCCGAAGAAGCCCTGCGTCGGGCCCAAGAATATCTGGAAAGCCCCGACAAAGATCGTGACATGGAACGTCGTTTGGTCATGGAAGCCGCACTGCGGCGCTCATTGGCCCGCATGAAAGTCGCCCGTCGTCGTGCAGCCCTGCGTTCACGGGGTGTCGAGCAAGCGATGTATCAGCAGGAACAGTAGCGGCTAACAGCATAACCAACAACCAGAAGCCGGGTGCTTGATTGTCGCCCGGCTTCTTTGCATTCTCAAAGCTGTGAATTTTCATCCTCTTGCATTCTGCACTATAATCTGAGAATCATCGTAACGACTAACGTATCCGCCTTCAATCACCACAAAGGCGCAAAGACACTAAGAACACCAAGAATTTCAAGGCTTTTTCTTTTCTTCGTGCCTTTGTGGCTTCGTGTCTTCGTGGTTTCTAGCCGGGCTACCTTAGTAGTAACGAATCATCCTTGATTTGAATACCCCCCAGCGCCAAACACCTGATACTGGACGCTGCATAGTCATTTAACCTTCTACCCTTTGTAGGAAAGGATTCTTTATGTTTGAAAAGCAAATTGGCGTCGACCTCGGCACTGTTAACGTTCTCCTCTATTTGGCTGGCAAAGGCATTGTCTTGCAAGAGCCCAGTGTTGTTGCTATTTCGATGCGAGATAAAAAAATCCTGGCCGTTGGCGCAGACGCCGCAGATATGTTGGGGCGCGTTCCCGACAGCATCAAAGTCTATCGCCCGGTGCGCGAAGGTGTGATTGCCGACTACTTTGTCACCACCTCCATGCTGCGGCAATTTATCCGCAAAGCAGTGGGCCGCAATCCCATGCTGCGCCCTCAGGTGATGATTAGCTCTCCCAAGGGGATTACCAGCGTGGAGCGTCGTGCCGTTTATGATGCTGCCATCAATGCCGGTGCCAAAGAAGCTTATTTGATTCCTGAGCCCTTGGCAGCAGCTTATGGCGCTGGCTTGCCCATTCACACACCCACCGGCAACATGGTCGTCGACTTGGGGGGCGGAACCACCGAATCGGCAGTCATCTCCATGAACGACATCGTTGTCTGGAGCAGCGTGCGCGTGGGGGGAAACCGCATCGACCAGGCCATTGTCAGCTACATCCGCAAAAAATATAACCTCATCATCGGTGACATGACCGCTGAGCAGCTTAAAATGCAGATTGGCTCAGCCTTGCCATTGGAGGATGAATTGATGCTGGAGGTCAGGGGCCGGGATCAGGTGAAGGGGCTGCCTCGCACCATCAACGTCTCATCCGAAGAGGTCACTGAAGCGATGCGGGAACCCTTGCGTACCATTGTCAACACGGTCAAGCAATCGCTGGAAAAAACACCGCCCGAGCTGGCCTCCGACATCATCGACCGGGGCATCGTGCTAACAGGCGGCACAGCACAACTGCGTAATATCGAAAACTTGCTCACCAAAGAAACTGGCGTTCCCTGCTACGTGGCTGATAACCCCATCGCTTGCGTGGCCATTGGCGCGGGCAAAGCCATTGAAAATCTTGAGATTATGCGTCGTTTTCTGCCCGAAATTTAGTTTTACCGAAACCATCCTTAAAACGCTCCTGTTTGGCAGGGGCGTTTTTTATTGGGTGATTGACAATGAACGAAGGAGGGCGGCGCTGGCGTCCAACCTTGAACCGCGAACCGTGAACCCTCCAGACAACAATGGTGCGTTTCAGTTTGGGGGCGCTTTTATTTTTTGACCGGGCGGATTACGAATTCGCCCTGGGGAGCCCCGCTCCGGAGCCGGATTCGCAATCCGGCGGGTTGCCAGCTCAACCACCTCCGCCCGCGGCTGAAGCCACGGGCTACCGTTGCCAAGCCCCGCTGGGGCTGCCCCCTCTGGTGGCTGCTGCGCAGCCGGTCAGAGGTCAGAGGTCAGTGGGGCAGAGGTCAGAGGCCAGAGGGTCAGAGGGTCAGTGAGCAGTGCTAAACCGCCAGCTCCTCCGTCAAAAAAATGTGTCCCGGCGAGTCTGTGACTCGGCGGGTTGACCGCGGGCCCGTGCATCATGCGCCCGCGTACGCGTCGCCCACCTCCGCCCGCGGCTGAAGCCACGGGCTACCGTTGCCAAGCCCCACTGGGGCTGCCCCCTCCCCGGCCCTCCCCCGCCCGTTCATGCGTATTCACTCGCGGGGGAGGGAGCCATCCGCGGGCAGCGTTTCGTAGTCAATCGCCAGCTCCTCCCACCGTGAGGCCCAGCCGAAACGGGGGGAGGCCGGGAGGGGGGCAAAATGCTCGCCGCAGGCTGGCTTGCCACTCCCCCCTCC
>CAZMDD010000130.1:0-8147 GCA_964565065.1 uncultured Caldilineales bacterium
ACGACTAAGGTAGCCCGGCTAGAAACCACGAAGACACGAAGCCACAAAGGCACGAAGAAAAGAAAAAGCTTTGAAATGCTTGGTGTTCTTAGTGTCTTTGCGCCTTTGTGGTGATTGAAGTCGGGTACGTTAGTCGTTACCCAAATGGTGACAAAATGGGAGAATCGGACAGGAAATAAGTATAGTGCAGGGTGAAGGGAAAAGCAAAACAGGCTATTCTACGCTACAACTAACTCGGTGATATATTTATCGGGGACGAGCACCGCTACCACACGGCCCGTTGCGCAAATTTCATCCCGGGCAAAGACTTGAATATCGACAATAACTTTGCGGCTCGAAACATGCGCTGCCTCGCCACGTAACTCCAGCTCGACCCCCAATGGCGTCGGACGCAAAAAACTCACCTGCAGCGAGGCGGTAAGAAAACGCAGTGGCGGGCCACCATCATCCATTTCTCGCCCTGCCGCCCGATAGGCAAAGGCTGCTGCCGACCCTGTGCCATGGCAATCGACCACCGAAGCAATCAGACCGCCATAAACATAACCAGGAATCGAAATATGCTCAGGGCTGGGCGTGAACCAGGCGACGGTTTTATCACCATCCCAATAACTTTGCAAATGATGCCCATCCTTGTTCAAGCGCCCGCATCCATAGCAATGTGCGAGATGATCAGGATAATAACTTTGAAATGATCGCTGCGATGCCAGAATGGATTCTTTGGACTGTATGCTCATGGCAACCTCGGTGTGGAAAAATACGGAATGGCCTGCCGTCTACGACAGTATAATACTTTTTTTGCGTGCAGTGAAATTAGGAGCGCTTGCTTTTTGCGCGCTTGACCTTTTATGAATCTGCGCTTACAATAAAAGCCAGACAATATAACATCATACGGCCATCGCCAAGATTGAGGCATTTCAGCCGGGGTGGCCGTAGACTGCCTTAATCACCTCAACCAACATCTCCCTGGAGGACTCTGTGGAAAAAGTAGGCATTTATTTGCAAGATGCTCATCCCATTCGTGAAGGAATGGATTTGGCCCGATACGCCGAAGCGAAGGGCTTCGAAGCTGTCTGGCAGGCAGAATCCCGCTTGGTGCGTGATGCCATTGTGCCCATGGCTGCCTATGCTGCCGTAACAGATCATGTCAAGATCGGTAGTGGTGTCATCAATAACTGGACGCGTAACATCGGGTTGCTGGCGGCAACCTTTTTAACACTGGATGATCTGGCCCCTAACCGTGTCATTTGCGGCATTGGTGCCTGGTGGGATCCCCTGGCCCGCAACGTGGGTATTCATCGCCGCAAGCCGCTCAAAGCGATGCGTGAGACCGTTTATGTGCTGCGCGAGTTGTTGGCGCTCAAACGAGTCACCTTTCACGGCGAGTTTCATCATGTAGATGGCATCGAGCTGGATGTGGTGCATGGACGTCGCGAACCGCGCAATGTGCCCATCTACATTGGTGCAACGGGCCCGAAGATGATGGCACTGACCGGCGAGATTGCCGATGGCGCTGTCCTCAACTACTGTGTTCCTCCAGAATACAATGATTACGCCATGGAACAACTGGACAAGGGGGCCCGCAAAGCTGGCCGCAGTGTTTATGATTTGGATCGCCCGCAATTGGTGGTTTGTTCGGTGGATTATGACCGTAAAAAAGCATTGGATGGCGCCCGCGGCCTGCTAACGCAATATCTGGCCCAGCAGCCACACATTGCCAAAGCCAGCGGCGTTAGCGACGAGGTGGTACAGGAAATCCAGAGCATTCTGGGCTGGCCCGCTACTCACGAACAAATTCAAAAAGCCATGCCGTTGGTTCCCGATGAGTTGGTGCAGCGTATTACCGCCAGTGGCACGCCCGATGAAGTCAAAGCCAAAGTGCAAGAATATATCGATCGCGGTGCAACTTACCCCATTTTGTATCCCCTGGGCGATCCCAAACTGATGATTGACGTTTTTGCTCCCAAAGCCTAACCCCCCTACAAGCTAAAAAAACGCCCTGCCAATCATCGGCGGGGCGTTTTTTTATGGTTCGGGGGGCATCAGCGTAAGAGTAAATCACCAAATGTGACAGCGCCGCTGTATGTGGAGTACTCGCCAGCCCAAATTAGCTGGTTATTCCGATCGTCGCCGTCATCATCATCATTGACGGCAAAATCGATGCCGATGCGCAATCCGGCGGTGAGGGAACTAACGCCCAGTGCAGAGCGGGGAATGGCTATTTCGACCTGGTAGCCAGTGCTGATGCGATGCGTAGCCCAATGCACATCGGGGTTGGTAATGGCCAAGGCGCGGTCAGCCGCAACGCCATCGACACGCACTGTGTACTGATGGTCGCTACCGTCACCGGTGAAGGCTTGATCATCGTTGGTGCCATCAATGCCAATTTCGATGCTGTCATCCTTCCACAAGTCATCGCTATCGGTAGACTCCACATCATCTCTGACTTTGAAGGCGATGTAGATGTTGTTGGCATCCCAACGGGCCCAAATCAGTGCGCTGCAATCATCAATGCTGCTGATGTTATCATCTCCGTTAACCCTGTTGGCCGTACTGGCATCCAGCGGAATGCCTGCCTCTTGCCATTCATCCAACAAACCATCGATGGTAACGCTGCCAGTAACGGCCTCGATGATTTTATCGGGGCGGGGTGTTGAGGTGGGCGCGGGGGTGGCGGTGGATGGTGCTGTTGCCGTAGGAGTAGGCGTGGCAGTGGGTGTTGGCGTGGGGCCTGTATTCCGCAAAATAAGCGCTCCAAAGTGTTCGGCATCGCTGTAGGTGGCGTAGCTGGCCCAAACCAGTTGGCTATCGCGCTCGCCGGCGTTGTCATCGTCGTTGAGTGCAAAATCGATGCCAATGATTTGCCCGGGGCTGAGGGCGCTGATTCCCAGTGCCGAAAGTGGCACAGCAACTTCGACCCGATAGCCATGGGCCACAGTTTGCACGGCCCAGTCGACGGCGTTATGGGCCAGGGGCACAGTTCTGTCGGCTGCGGCACCATCACGACGGATGGTGTACTGATGATCGCCATGAGTGGCGCTGAAGGGATTGTCGTCGTTTTCGCCATCCACACCGATTTCGATGCTATCATCTTTCCACAAGTCGCTGTTATCTACTTTGGCCCGATCATCACGAACATCGAAGGCAAAGTAAAGGTGTGTCGCATCCCAGCGGGCCCGGATGAGCATGCTGCTATCTTCGAGCGAAACAATGGCTTCTGGATGGTTGATGCGATTCGCAGAGCCTGTGTCCAGCGAAAGGGCTCCTCCCTGCCAGTCGTCGAAGTTGCCATCGATGGTTACAGCGCCATAAGTGGCGTCGATTTGCTTGGGAGCTCCCGGGGTGGAGGTGGGAAGAATATCGGGCGTAGGTGTGATGGTGGGAGTAAGTGTGGCGGTGGGCGTTGGTGTGTGTGTGGGAGGAATGGGGGTTAGTGGCATGTGATAACGAACAACCAGTCTTGGACGTTGCGCGGTTTCAAGGTTTTCGCGGGCTACAAAGCTGTAACAGACTGAGCCATCGGAAATGCCCCCCAAAATCAAACCATGATTGCTGGCGGGGTTGTTGTACCATTGCCAGGCTGCTGAGGTAACGTTCCAGGTTACTTCACCCAGAGCGGGTAATAACTGCGAATCGAGGGGTTGGCTGGCGCGATCATTAGCGCCGCTGGCTCCGGCGATTTGCCATGGCAGGCCGCTGGCCCGTTGTTGGTGTGTTACCTGATACTCCTCCCAGGCCTGTTTGAGCATGGTAACCGTTGCTGTAAGATAGTTCTGGTTGGAGCGCCCGGCAACCCACATGTGCAATGTCGCTTCATCAACAATCGCACCAGCGGGCAAGCTGTTCAAATCAAATTTTAGCAAGGCTTGTTTGATGTCGTTATTACGAATGCGCAAAACCGGCTGGCTGCCATATTGGTCGGTGGGATACCAACGGCTGATGAAGGCATCGATTTGCACAGGCAATTCCACAGTGTAAGTTTCGTTGGGATTGGCGGTGGGGATGGCCGTAGGGGTAGCTGTGGGCGTGGCTGTATTAGTCGGGCGAGGCGTGGGCGTACGCGTGGGGGTGGGCGTAGGCGTGGGGGTCAGTGTGGGAACCACGGTTCCGTTATTGGGTAAGTAGGTAATTCTCAGATGAGGTCGATAGGCCGCGGTGTCAGCTTCGCGGCTGAAGATGCTGTACCGCACCTGGCCCCAGCTATCGCCATGCAGAATCAGGCCGTTGTTCGTAACGCCCAAATACACCCACTCCTGCACCAAATCTTGCACATCCAGCGAAATGTCGGTGCTGTTTTCGTTCAGGCCGATGCTGGCGTAGATTTTGGCGCCCCGATCTGCGGGAATGGATGAAGCGCCGCCGCCAGCCCAGGGCTGACCAGCACTGGCATCGTTCCAGCTTAGTCCAGCTTCGGTCCAGGGGCGATGAGCCTGTTGCACAGAGAGGCGCAGGGTGTTGCTGTTGGAAACTGAAGCGACGCGTAAGTCCAGCCGTGCTTCGGTAATGCGAGATCCCAGCGGAATGTCAGACAAATCAAAGCGCAGGAAGGCGTCAGCCACATTGGTAGAACGCACGCTCATCACGACATTTTGCCCATCGTGCTGGTAGGGATACCATTGATTGAAGTAAGTATCGGCAATGGGTTGACGGATGATGGAGACTGGGGGCAGCGTGGGGATGGGGGTAGGGGTGGGGGTGGGCGTAGCCGTAGCGGTGGGCGTGGCTGTAGCGGTGGGTGTCAGTGTCGGGCCCGGGGTGGCTGTCACCGTGGGCGTTCCACTAGGCACAGCGTCCAGCAGCCAGAGATTGGCGTAATCGGCAGCTCCGCTATAGGTGTTGTGTCCCGCCCAAATGAGCTGACCATCACGTCGCCCACCATCGTCATCATCGTTTAGGCCGATGTTAAAGCCGATGATGGTGCCACCCTGCAAGAGCGCTCCGCCCAACGAGGCCCGGGGGATGGCGATTTCAATATCATAGCCATCGGTGCGATCAGTCACCGCGCCCGAAGCTTTATTGGTAGGTTGGGCCCGATCTTGCAGCTCGCCATCACGACGCATGGTGAATTGATGATCGCCACCTGTGCCGCTGAAGGAATTGTCGTCATTTTCGCCATCGACAGAGAACTCCACGCCATCATCGTGCCAGATGTCGGTGCTGTCGATGAAACGGGCGTCATCTCTCACGCGGGCGGCAAAGTAAAGATAATCGGTATCCCAGCGGGCCCAGATGGTCACACTGTTGTCTGCGGGGCTGATGGGCGCTTCATCCCGAATGGTGTTAGCAGTAGTGGCATCTACCACAATACCATCCATCAAATTCCAGTCGCTCAAATCACCATCGATGGTGGGGCTACCTCGGTAGGCCAGCAACGAGCGAGGGTCATTGATGGGCGTGGGGGTAAAGGTGGGGGTGGGGGTGGGCGTACTGTTGGGGTCGGGCGTGGGCGTGATGGTGGGTGTGGGGGTAATAGTGGGCGTAGGTGTTACAGTAGGCGTGGGGGTGATGGTCGGTGTAGGTGTTGCTGTGGCAGTGGGTGTGGGCGTATTGTGATTTTCGGTGACATAGTTCAACACCAATTGCGGGCGTAATCTTGAATCGCTGTATTCTGATGAATAGAAATCAATGGCAATGTCGGCGACGCTGTAAATATCTACCAAAATGCCCTTGTTGCTACCGGGGTTTGCTATCCAATCGTTGACTAAGTCGGTTACATCCAGCTTGACCCATTTGTTGACGCCAATAGTGAATTTGAAATCGCTGTACGGGATAACATAATCATCCTCGCTAAAATGACTTTTTCGCCAATTGGTTCCCGTTGCGGGATGTTGCCAGGTGGCCGAAGCAGCATTCCACGCGGTTTGCATGGCAAAAGCACGAACGTAATAATTGGCATCGTTGCTACGATCTTTTGCAAAAATTTCCAACGTGGCTTTTTCCAGTGTGGCGCCAGCAGGCAGACTAATGTTTTCGAATTTCAGCAAGGCGCGCTGCGGCTTGGAAGATCGAGCTCGCAGCAGCGTGCTATTGTTGTAATTATTGCCTTCATGCCAGGCATCGATGTAGGTGTCGGAAATGCCGGTGTAGCCGTTGGCTCCCTGCCGATAGTAACGCACACCATGATTGCTATCTGAAACAGGCGTCCAGGTGGGCGTGGGGTTGGGATGGAACACCGGCGTGGCTGTAGGAACAGGTGTAGCGGGAAGATCCAGGCGTTCG
The DNA here is from genome assembly GCA_964565065.1 of uncultured Caldilineales bacterium. Classification (GTDB taxonomy): domain Bacteria; phylum Chloroflexota; class Anaerolineae; order J102; family J102; genus M2005. Next base: position 6,217 of record CAZMDD010000130.1, read on the forward strand.
ACCTGCACCAGGTGGATAATTTCATCGCCATCGCTGCGGGCATAAATGTTAAAGTCGGAGCCAGCGTGATCGCCGCCACCCGGTTGATTGTTGCCGAATCGGGCATCGCTCAGTACCCAACTTGCTGTTTTCCAGCGCCCGGAATTTGTTTTTTGCACCCGTCCGGCCAGCTTCGATGGGGTGCTCCAGGCGTCATAATAAACCTCAAAGCTGTCTGTGCCTTGATCGTAGTAGGTGATGTTGAGTCTGACGCGCTCATGGGTGTTATGCAAATAAGCATCGTCGATATCGAAATACATGCGGGGATTGTTGGTGGCGCTATCGGTGCGACGGGTGTAGCGTCCCTCAGGATAAGAGGAGACATTCCACATCGGAACTGTGCGCCCGCCCGGCACATCGTCATTTTGTGTCATAAAAAAGTCGTAGTTGCCAAATTGCGGATACCAGGCGTATTCAGTCTCGCGCAAGGCAACCCAAGCCGAAGGGCTGGTCTCGACAGTGCGTCCCAAATGCTGCAATGCAAAGTTCAGAATGCCTTCTCGGGCCGATTTATTGACCAAATCGCGGGCGAACACAAAATAATCGGCATGTTTATCTAAACCGCTATAAACGCCCCATGTCGTTTTGGTGAGCCCTGTCATGTATTGTGCTTCGTATGATTCCCAGCCGATAGGAACTTGCTTCCACCATTTGTACATGGGATCATAAGCGCCCGCTCCATTCAAACTGTAACCGGGACGATCAATTTTGGCAGCATCGGCATCTGGTTGCAAGCCATTGTGCTTGAGCCCCACACCATGCGACGCTGCATAATCGGTAAAGGCCCGGCGTTCCTTAAGGCTTTCAAAGACAGGAGCATATTGCAAAACCAAGGGCGTATTCGGAAAAGCCGCCCGATGAATATCCACAATGCGATTGACCGTATCAACCCATTTTTGATTGGTCAATCCGGCATCGGCCAGGCAATCGTGATGATAATTATCGCTGGGGCGAGTCTCGCCATAAATGCCCACATTGATTTCGACCACAGAGATTCGGGGGTCGCCATCATAGCGTCGCCCGGCCTCGCTGATAAATTTCTCCAACTCAGTCAGATAGTCCTCGCTCCAATACTTTGGCACTCCCCACGAATCATCGCACACAACGCGCATATCGGGATGGGTGCGATAAAGAAATTGCGGTGTTTCATCACCGCCGCAGCAGCGCCCGTTGTAGGATAAAAAGCCAATGATGACCGGCTTATTGTAAAGCGACTCTTTGGCAATCCATTTGTCGGGCCCGCTCCAATCATATTGCCCGGGGGCCACCTCGATGGTCTTCCATTCATAGGCCATATGTCCGCCAGTGATGGGAGTACTGTTGGGGTCGGCATTACCCCAATCGTAAAACACATAAATGCCGGGACGAAATGCAGGCTCAACAGCCTCGGGCGCTTCAATCTTTTCCGGCTCGGGGGTGGAAGATTGGGCTGAGGCCGGTTGTACGCCCAGCCAGCCATAAGCTAAAACCAGCAGCGCTACGGTAATGATAGTAAGTTCGAAAACTGTGATAGTTCGTTTGGCAAACATCTTATCCATAACATTAGCCTCCTGAAAGGGGAGCCATTCGGAGAGATAGGACACGAGGCCATCAATTGGGCCTCATTCGGGGTGACGGGCAATGAGTCCTCCGAGAGAGAGGATAAGGTACTCGTGGCATTATCGCGTCCCAAACCAATAAACGCCAACGCGCCCCAATTGACGAAACCAAAGGTTCCGACATCAAGAGCGCCATTGACACCACATTGTGAGACACTCATTACCGAATATTTACGAAATGGCCAAAGACGAGAGGGGAGACCATTGTGCGATAGTATAACAGCCCCATTCATGCTTGGCAAAAAGCATCCGAAACGCTACATTCTTACGCTATCTAAACAGCAATGATTTTTA
>CAZMDD010000131.1:0-14342 GCA_964565065.1 uncultured Caldilineales bacterium
CTACTAAGGTAGCCCGGCTAGAAACCACGAAGACACGAAGCCACAAAGGCACGAAGAAAAGAAAAAGCTTTGAAATGCTTGGTGTTCTTAGTGTCTTTGCGCCTTTGTGGTGATTGAAGTCGGGTACGTTAGTCGTTACAAATGATGACAAATTATACCGATACCAGTTTTATCTGCCAATTCCGAACACTGACTCACACATGATGTTTTACTGCGCTTTACGGTTACGACTAAGGTAGCCCGGCTAGAAACCACTAAAACACGAAGCCTCAAAGGCACAAAAAAAGAAAAAGGTTTGAAATGCTTGGTGTTCTTAGTGTCTTAGTGTCTTTGTGGTGATTGAAGTCGGGTACGTTGGTCGTTACGCTTTACGAGCCAAAACATGGGCACTGCTGGTAATGAGATCATCATCGCTCATGCTGCGGAAGCTGGTTGCCAGTTGTCTGCGCTTCAATCCACCTTCACGTGTAACAGGCAGCACTTGCAAAAGGCTAAACCCGGCCTGCTGCATGGCCGCCAAATGCGCAGAAAGGGGCGCCCGATTGAGAAAGTAGGGTTTGCGCCCGCGGGCGATGCGCCACAACCAGTCGGGATACCCCCAGTGTCCGTTCCACACATCGGTAATGCCATGGCTTTTGAAATCAATTTGATGCGAGGTAATGCCACCGGGCCGCAGCCAATGATGACAAGCGCGGTAGGTGAGCGCGATATCATCCACATGCTCCAGCACCGCCTGCGAAAAGATGAAATCTGCTGAATCGGGCTGCATGACCGCGGCGTCGGTCCAGGGGCAAATGTAGCTGATAGCGCTTTGGGGCCGGGGATGGTGCAGCGCTGCTAAATCCGCGCGCAGACGCTCAATCCGGGCCGGCGCCAGAGCCTGCGCCAATCGGGCCTCATCCAGGATGTGGGCAGGAAATGCGTAGCTGGATAGCCGCGGGAAGACTTGCGGAAATTCCCGGGCATCGGGAATGGGGGCCCGGGCCCGAAACAGCGCCACCAAATCATCAAAAATGGCTAAATTGCGCTGGGGCGTGGCAAAGGCCACCACATCCAAAGCGATGTAACGCTGTGCACCGCTGAGCAGGCCGGCCAATCCGATGCCCAGCGAATCGCCCGGGCCCAGCTCGGCAATGACCTGCGGATGAGGATTTAGGCCATTTTCGGCCAGCAAAACCTGATGCCGCAGCCACACAGCGTAGCAATAACGCGCCGAAATGGTTCCTCCTGTGCTTGCAGGTACGGAAGAAATGGGAAGGTAGCTTTTGAGGCCGCGCAGAATAGGTCGAATTTGCATAAAGATAGATGGAAGAACTAACTGATGGCAAGAGGCGCTGCTACACTCACGTCAGGGCATAGCAGGCAGCCAGTTGCGGGGCGATAGCAGACCAATCGAAACGCCGGGCATTTTCACGGGCTGCCAACGAAAGCTGTCGTGCCAGATTGGCCCGGGAAATCACACTCAGCACCAGCTCCGCCAGCATGGCCACATCGCCCACCGGGGCCAGCAGACCGTTGGCCTCATGCTGGATGAGATCGGCAATGGCGCCGGCATTGGTAGAAACAATGGGCAGGCCGCTGGCACTGGCTTCGATGAGGGTCAGGGGTAAATTGTCAATGGCCGAGGTATTGAGAAAAATATCTGCCTCGTTATAAAAAGCGGGCAAAGACTCGGGCGGCTGTGCGCCCGCAAAATGCGCGCCCGGGCCCGCGTGCGCCTGAAGCTGCGGGCGCAGGGGGCCATCCCCCACCAGCGTCAACGTGGTATCGGCATAAATCTGCCGCACCCTTGCCAACACCGCCAGCGCGTCCTGAGGCCGATAATGCGCCTGAAAATGCCGCACCCACAACAATCGTGGATGCACCGGCCCGCGCGGGCGAAATACAAAGTGTGACCCTGGCACGATGTTGGGAAGCACCTCAGGTCGCAAACCGTAACGGGCGAAAATAGCGGCCTGGGTGGGAGTCAGCGTGAGCAAATGATCATAACGCCGCAGCACAGGCGTGACAAATCGGCTGTGCCGGGCCATAAAGCGCTCAGCCTCGCCGCCATGATAGGTGAGTACCATATTTTTACCCCAGGCCAGCGCCTGCAAGCCCAGCACCGCGGGCATAAATCCCCACCACGAGGCCGCATGCACGTGCAGAACATCCCACTGGTGGCGGGTGCGGCGCAAGGCTTGGGAGATGTGCGTCACCTGCGCCCCTGGCATCATCAGCTTGCCCGCACGCCCACGGGCCCGCACGCCTGGCACATCGGTGTTGATGCGGATGACTCGGGCCCCGGCCTCTTGCAAGCTGGTCGCCAGCGTGGCGCATTGGATGGACACACCGCCGGGCCGGGGCGGAAAAGGCCCCAAAATGGCAATCCGCAAACCCCTAAAATCGCTCACGACCGCGGCTCCATGTGATCGATTCCCAAAGTATTACCCGGTTTCTTCATCACATTGGAGATAAAAAAGCGACGTTTGCCTGAAGGCGTGGTTTCGATTTCATCTACAAAGGTCAAGGTCAGATGAATGCGCTCCCCCAAATAATCGGCAAAAGTATCAAGAATGGCCTGATGCACCGACTCATCGAACTCAGGTCGGGCCACTAGCTTGATTTCCACCTCATCCACACTGTGCTGGATAACCTGGAATGCCTCTACCGAGGGCTGATGCCCGAAAAAGCCGGTAAAATGATGCACGCTGAGCCAGCGCCCATCATGAGTGGCAAACATATCGGTCAGCCGTCCTTCAAGATGGGTCAGGCGTGGCAGCCCGCGGCCACAAGAACAAGGCTCATGGCTCAAAACGCCCACATCCTGCACATTGTAACGGATGAAGGGGGTGGCGGTGGCTTCGAGATTGGTGAACACCAGCTCCCCCATTTCGCCATCAGGCACCCGCTGCCCATCACGTAAAACTTCGGTAAAAATGGTTTCAGCATTAAGATGCAGGCCCGTGTGAGCATCGCATTCGCCGGCAATCTGCATACCATCTGCGCCATATTCATTGAAGACCTTGCCCGGCGCAAAGGCTTGCTCGATGGTGGCCCGCATGGGCGCGGACAAGGTTTCGCCGGTGGTGATGATTGCGGGCACAAAGACGTTGATATGGTTTTCGACCATGTATCGGGCCAAAAAATACACGGTAGAGGCATAGGAACGGAGCATCACCGGCTTGAAAGCCTGGATGCGTCGGGCATAATCCAGCAGACGCTCATCGGTAATCTGAATCATGGGCAGCCACAAATGCCGCAGCATCTGCCATTCCAACTTGCTCAGCAAGGGGTTCCCGCGCAAGCCGCGGTTGGATGACACGGTGAATGTGGCGTAGCGCTTCCCGAATCGATACCCGGCCATCTGCCAAAACCGAAAGAGCCCGGCCCATTTTTTAGCTTTCTGACTTTTGGTCGTCCAATAAAGCAGACGCTCGCCCGTGGACCCGCTGGATGTCACCGGAATCAAATCATCCCGGGCAATAGACTGATCTCGCATGAAATCGGGGTAGTTGTTGGTCAGCACATATTTATCTACCACCGGCAGCTTGACCAGATCATCGGTAGTTTGGATGTCGCTTGGGCGCAGATGGCGCTCATCCATGACCTGCCGATAAAAGGGGACATGCTGATAAACGTGGGCGATGAGTCGCCGCAATTTGGCATTTTGCAGGTCGCGTAGCTGCTGGGGCGAGTGCCATTGGCTGGCTTCCAGTGCGGCCAAATAAGGCATGGTTTCAGAAAATCCAGCCAGACGCGCGCCCAGGGGCAAAACAGCGGTACGCAGGAAATGGTTGTAGAGATTCATGGGTAGGGGTGGTGAGGAGATGGGCTACGGAGCGGCATCCGGGAGGGATGTTTGCGCGCGGGGCAACGGGCGCCCGGCATCGGTAAAGGAGCCCCCGGCCAGCGTGGTAGAAATTGCGCCCCCCATGATAGCAAAAAAGATGAGATTGGCGTAAATAGAAAAGGCGTTATCAAAGGCCACGATGGGAATAAAGTAGGCGAAATAGCTGGCAAAAGCTGCCTGAATGAACAGCGGAAAGAACCGTCGCGACCGGCGTCGGGCCCAGCCCAAAGTAAGCAACGTCATGCCCAGACCTGCAGCTAAAAGCAAATAACCGCCCAGCAGCAGATAGCCGCCAGAAACCAAAAAATTAAGATAAGAGTTGTGGGTGCTGCTAAGAACATGAATGCCATTTTCGCGAAAGCCACGCTCAGCAGCCAAACGCCCGAACCAGGCCCATCCCACCCCGATGTAGGGAGAGGTTTTGTGAATTTCCAGGCCATATTTCAGCGCCCGCATCCGATAATCGATGGGGCTTTCAGAACTCAGGCGCTGGGCTGCGGAGCTATCCTGCATCATTCCCCAGCCCAACCCCAACAGCAGCCCAATGATGAGTAAGGTGGGCAAAACCACCTTGAGCAGGCGTCGATTGAGAAAAGAGAAGACTAGCGGCCCGATGAGCCCGCCCCCTAATCCCGAACGGTTGAAGGTGGCCACAATGCCCCCTTCCAGCAGCAAGAGCGCCAGCACATAGTGCATTTTACCCCGCACGGTCTGCTGCTCGATGGCCAGCATCATGGCCAGCGGCGCCACCACGGCCAGCGCCAAAGCCACATAGGCGGGATTTCCCAAAAAGCTGCCCACCTTGCGAATATCGCCGCTGTAAATCAGCGCGGTGTTCGAGGCACGAAAGGGTGCAAAACCAGTGCTTTGTTCTACGATGCTGGCCACGGCAATCACCGCGGTAATGCCAATGAGCACTTTGCCCAGCATTCGAAAATCATCTGGCTCTTGCACCAGTTGCCGGGCGATAAAATAGACGAAGATGGGCATCAAAAAGGCATCGAAAACTGTTTGCAAGCCCCACAGCCAGCCGGAATAAGCCCGCATCGCAGACCATAGCAGCGGAAAGATGAAGAAGGGCAGGGTAAGATCAAAGAGGGTCAGGTGTAAAAGCTGCCGCTGTCCGCGGGCAATTTGCGCCACCAGGTAAATGGCCAAAAAACTGCCCACCACCCGGGTATAACTTAAATCGGGAATGCCTGCGGGCATGTGCAAATCGAATCGCCAAAAAGGAGCCAACGGGATAAAGAAAATCCACAGCAAAAAGGCGTGTAGCGGATTGCGCGCAATCATGCCCAAAGTCAGAGCAATGGCCATGAGAGCAATGAGTTGGTTGGCGAGAGCGGGTCGGTTTAGCAGGGCCCAAGCCAGCAGTACAGCCAGCAACAAACCTGCTGCCAGCACGAGCAGGCTCAACCAGCGCTCTTTTTGGCGAACAAGTGATGAAAAAATCATGGGCTGGTAAAGAAGAAGTGTCGCGGTAATCATAGCCCAGTTGTTTACACTTTGCCAAGCGGAGCAGTTAAGTAGGTGATGCTATGAAAGTTGAACAATAACGGTTCATCGTTATCCGGAGCGCACCACCAAGAGCACCAAGGCACAAAGGCACAAAGAAGGAAAAAGTTTTGAAATTCTTGGTGTGCTTAGTGTCTTTGTGCCTTTGTGGTGATTGAAGTCAGGTACGTTAGTCGTTACCAAAAAAATCTGTGCCATCTGTGAAATCTGTGGTCGCAGATGTGGCCAGAAGGTGCAAAGCTATTGCCCGTAATAATCAATCTCCTGACTCACCCTCTTTTGACGGATTTATCGGAATAAAGTACACTCACATCTCCCTCGCCATGCTTCTTTCGTTCCTGTTCCCGGAAGCATGTCGCTCCAATCAGGCACAAAACAATGAAAACCAACCGACAATCTCTGCTACTTTTTACGATTCTTGTGGCCACCGCGGTCACCTTACTCTTGATGACGCCGGGCACGCGGGCGCAAGGCCCGGGCGCTACGCCCGCACCTGCCCGCGCCTTGGCTCCCCAAAAATCAAATCGCACCATCGCTCCCTATCCTGGCATCTACATCTTCCTGGATAAAGGTGAAAGCAGCCCCAGCGACTATCCCTTTCTCACCGGGGCCAACATGACCTTCTTCTGGCAGGACATCGAACTCAGCGACCAGTATTTCGACTGGTCTCCGGTAGATGACTGGCTGGAAACCCAGTCGCGATTGGGCAAGGCTGCCAACATCGGTTTTTCGGTCTATGATGGGCGCTGCTGCGGCGGTCACACCATTCCGCCCTGGATGCTGTGGGAAGATGAAACCAGTGTGGTGCGCTGCGATACCATGCAATGGGCAATCCCGCGCTACTGGGGCGCGTACTATCAAAAACAATATAAGGAATTTATTCAGGCCTTTGCCCAGCGCTACGACAATGACCCGCGCGTGGCTTGGATCGAAATTGGAACGGGCATCTTTGGCGAGGCCAAGCCCAGCGATAACTCCGACTTCCTGTGCCTTTACAACGCGGGCCTCACCCCCGAGGTGTGGGTACAAACCTCCATGGATATCATGGATATTTTCGCGCAGGCCTTCCAGAACACCCCACTGCTCTACCAATATGCCCCCGCTTATATCATTCGCGAAGGTGGCATCTCTGAGGGTTCCCTTTCGCAGCGCCGCATCCTCACCGATTACGCGGCCTCGTTGGGCATGGGTGTCAAAAATAATGGCCTTACACCCGATATGGATTTTGCACTGGTGGATAATCCGGCCAAATCTTATCACAAATCTGGCATTTGGGACCCCATTTACACTTGGTGGCCCAGTGTGCCCATTGGCTGGGAAAGCTATGCCACGCAAAAATGCCTGGATACGCAAACGGGCCAAGCCAGTGCCGGGATTACCATGTGGTGCGTTTATGCGGGCCTGGCCAGCCATGCCGATTATTTTGTCTTCTCCCGCGATCTGGTCACAGACCCCCATCGGGCCCCATATCTCGAATTTGCCCAACATTATCTGGGCGCCGAGATTGAAAATACGGACTCGGTGTGGGTGGCACTGCGCGAGACCGAATTCAACTTTTATCCTGCTCGCGGTAATTACAGCTTTTGGCTTTATCAAAATGATGATGTGGTGGGGGGTCAAACAGTGCCTCAATGGCACGTGTCCGGGACCAAAGAGGGACGCTACACCCGCCGCACCGACCGCAGTTCCGGCAATAACAACATGTATTTCGATGTTGCCAATGCCTGGATGTATCAAAATCAGTCTGCAACGGTGCAAATCGAAGTCATCTACTGGGATCAGGGCACAGATACGTGGTCGCTCTATTACGATGCCGCGGATAATGCCGAAAAACTGGCGGGCACAGTACACAAGCATGATTCGGGTGAATGGCTGACCCACACCTTTACCCTGCCCGATGCCCGTTTTAGCGATCGCCTGCCTGGCGGCGGGACGCATGCCGGTTCCGATTTTTATCTGGCCAGTAATGATTTCGATGATACCTTCCACCGGGTGCGCGTTTTCAGAGACGATGTAGCCCCCACGCCCACACCGCCCCCCATTGTCACCGCTACGCCCACGCCCACTCCGGGCCCTGGTGCTCCCACGCCCACGCCCGAGCCCAAATATATGCTGCTGCGTCAGGGCTATCAGGGCTACTCGGGCGTAGAAGATACCTGGATTGGAACTTGGTGTGCGAACAATAGCGACACCGCGGGCAATCTTAACCACGGACAGGAACAAATCCTGGCGGTTCGGGCCAATGGCGATCCTGCCATCCAGAGCATTTGCAGCGCGTTGTTACGCTTCGATACCCGCCGCATCCCCGCAGGGAGCAAAATTGTCGAAGCCAAAGTCATCGTCAAGGGGGTGCGCCAAACCAATGCCGCCCGCATTTACCTGAATGCCTTTGATCTGAACAAGCCCTGGAACGAAAATCAGGCCACGTGGTTTCAGGCCCATGACGGCCTGTTGTGGGATGCAGAGGGCGCGGATGGTCCCAGCGATCATCCCGATTTACCCTGGGATACCGCTTATCTGGGCGGCGTAGCTGAGTATGAACATTCAGCCTGGGCCAGCGCCTACATCACCCCCTTGGTGCAACGCTGGGTCGATCATCCTGACCGCAATTTTGGCATGATGCTGCGTCCCTATGCCAACAAAGTAGAATGGCATCTGGCGGCCAGCAACTACCCGATTGAGCGTTACCGCCCCATGCTGGAAGTGCGCTATTACCTTCCCGACGAAATCCCGCCCACGCCGACTCCCACGCCCACACCGCCCCCCACTGCAACGCCCGTACCTGATACCGGCATCATCTCCGGCATCGTCTTTCACGATAGACAACAGAGCGGCACGCCACACTACAATCCTGGCATCGAAAATGTGCGCCTGGAACTCATCAACCAGTCTACGAACAGCATTCACTCCGTTGTTACCAACAATCGCGGGTTCTATCAATTCGAGAACATCGCCCCTGACACCTACATTCTCAAAGAAATTCAGCCCATCGGCTGGACACCTGCCCAACCGGTAGACAGCGTGCTGCTCACCGTGATGGCCAATCAGAGCTACACCTTTAACTTCGGGCATCAGGCTTTGATAACGCAGGCCTGGCTGCCCCTGGTGATGCAAAGCCCCTAAATGGCAGTGTCTCGCGCCGGGGCAACATCATAGAAACACAAGGTTTGACACAGAGCAACACCTTTGAGTATAGTTAAGTAGGTGATGCTATGAAAGTTGAAGTGTGACGATTCGTTGCTATCCAGAGCACACCACCAAGAGCACCAAGAAAAAGGAAAGAAAGGCTCAAAAATCTGTGCCATCTGTGGTTGCCATGACGAATTTTAGCGCCGCATCCATTTCCGTCCTTCGCGAGATGCGCAAGCGTTTTTCTCAGGTTTCAACGATGCAGCGCCTTAACCATCTTGCTACGCAACACGATCATTTGTCTGTAAAAGGTGATTCGATGAGTTCAAATCCTGAATCTGCACCGGCCAAACCCCCGGTAGTCAAACGCAGCCGGGCCAAAATTTGGATGCGAACCGGCATTCTTGCCCTCTTCACGGTCATGTTCTCTCTGGCACTTTATCAGGATATCAGTCAGGGAAGATTCCCCTTGTGGGCTGTGGCAGTGATTTTTTTGCCTGCGCTGGCCTTTGGTTTTTGGATAAGCCGCCTGGTTCCCATGACCGCGCACGCCGAGCATCAATTTGTTACCCTCTCATTTGATAAGGTCTACTTCGTGCTTATCTGGGGATTGGTCATTATCAAATTCATTGCCGGCAAGTCATCGGGCTGGCAAGTGGTAGCGGATGTCCTCATGGTGGCCATTTTGGGTATCATGTCCGGGCGACTGGGTGGCATTGGCCTGCGGGTACGCCAGCTCAAAAAAGATCATCATTTCGTTTAAGCTGTTCAATCGCAGGCCCACCCGCATCGGTGCTGGCAAATGAGCCGGTCGTTATCCAAAGTAACTATTCACGTTTCGTTACTACTAAGGTAGCCCGGCTAGAAACCACGAAGACACGAAGCCACCAAGGCACGAAGAAAAGAAAAAGCTTTGAAATGCTTGGTGTTCTTAGTGTCTTTGTGCCTTTGTGGTGATTGAGGCCGGATACGTTAGTAGTTACATTAGGAAACTTATTGCAAACTACTTAGCCACGAAGGGCACGACCTGTATCGTTACTATCCAACATTCATTTCAAACGCAATCCATCCTTCCCTTATTTGAGATTATGCTGGCAAAAGTTTTTTCCGGGGCCGTTTTGGGGCTCAATGGACGTGTCATCGAGGTGGAAGTTGATAAACGGGGTGGGATGATGGCCAGTTTCATCATCGTGGGCCTGCCCGATACCGCGGTGCAAGAAAGTCGTGTACGGGTACGTTCAGCCGTGCGCAACAGCGGCATGACCTTTCCCATGGGCTCTTACACTGTGAATCTTGCCCCGGCAGATATTCCCAAACGGGGCCCGGCCTATGATTTGCCCATGGCTGTGGGCGTATTGGCTGCCACCTCGCAAATCGGGCACGAGGCGCTGGAAAATGCGATGTTCATCGGCGAGCTGGCGCTGGATGGCAGTTTGCGGCATGTCAATGGCATTTTGCCCATCACCGATTTGGCCCGACGCCAAGGTTTTGAGCGCATTTATGTGCCCGAGGTGGATGCAGCCGAGGCCGCGCTCATCCAGGGCATCGAAGTTATTCCGGTGGATCATCTCACCCACTTGATTAATCATTTTTCGGGCGTTGTGCCCATAGCACCGCAGCCTCATCACACCGATGCTGCCTCGCTACCCACTTTTACCACCGATTTAGCAGATGTAAAGGGGCAGGAGCATGTGAAGCGGGCGCTGGAGGTGGCTGCCGCAGGCGGGCACAACATGCTGATGAGCGGGCCTCCGGGCGCTGGTAAAACGCTCATGGCCCGCACACTGCCCAGCATTTTGCCACCGCTAAGCCAGGATGCCGCATTGGATGTGACCCGTGTTTATTCTGTGGCCGATATGCTGACATCTGAAACCCCGCTGGTACGACAGCCTCCCTTTCGCGCCCCACATCACACCATCTCGTATGCGGGGCTGATTGGTGGCGGACGCTGGCCCCGGCCCGGCGAAATCAGTCTGGCGCATCGGGGTGTGCTCTTTTTGGATGAGCTGCCGGAATTTGGCGGCAAGATGCTGGAAATGCTGCGACAGCCCATGGAAGATAAAATCGTCACCCTGTCACGGGCCTCGGGCACAGTCACCTTTCCTGCCAATTTTATGCTGGTGGCCAGCATGAACCCCTGCCCCTGCGGCTATTATGGCGACGCGGAGCGGGCTTGCACCTGCAGCACCACCGCCATTCGCAGCTACCAAAAACGCATCTCCGGCCCCTTGCTGGATCGCATTGATATTCATGTGCAAGTGCCCCGGGTTCAATATGAAAAGCTCACCGATGACACCCAAGGCGACTCCTCAGCCACCGTGCGCGAGCGCGTCCTCGCGGCCCGAGCCCGCCAGCAGGCCCGCTTCGCGGCCATCCCTCACATCGACGCCAACGCCGACATGGGCCCCACCGAGGTGCGCCAATTTTGTCCTCTGGATAACAAGGCGCATCAGCTCATTGGTGCGGCCATGCGCCAATTGCAGCTCAGCGCCCGGGCCTACCATCGCGTGCTCAAATTGGCCCGCACCATCGCAGATTTAGCGGGCGATGAACAAATTACCACCCCGCACATCGCCGAGGCCATCCAATACCGCCCCCGCAAAAATGATTTTTGGATGGTTTAAGGGGCCGCCAGCATGATCCTGGCTTACAGGGTGGACAGGAGCCGTAGCCCTTCGGTCTCCTGCCCACCTTTTTGGGAATTTATTGCTATCTTCAAAAATAATCGCCTAACCCACCACATCCTCGGCGCCATCCACAAAGATGACGCTGCCAGAAACCCAGGAGACTTCGGGCACTGCCAGGGCGGCAATGGTGTTGGCCACATCCTCGGGCACAGTCATGCGCTTGCCAGGATTACGGCGCACACTGGCTTCGATGATTGCTTCGTGGCCCGGAATTTGCCGCAGCGCAGGCGTATCGGTAACGCCGGCCTGAATGCAATTGACCAAAACGCCGTGCGGGCCCAATTCCATGGCCAACTGCCGGGTGTGCGATTCCAACGACGATTTGGCAGCAGAGACCGCACCATAGCCGGGAACTACCCGATGCGAGCCCTCGGAGGTCATGGAAAAAATACGACTGCCCCGGCCCAGCAGTCCTTCCCACCACAAGGCCTGAGTCCAGTAAACCAGCGAATGCGCCATCACTTCCAGGGTCATGTTCATGGCTGCGGCATCAATGGCATCGGCAGGATTTTCGGTGATAAAAGGCTTGAGGGTGCCAAAGGCTAACGAGTGCATCATCAACCAGATGTGCTCCTGGCCCGATTCGGCCAACACTGGCTTCATCTTTTTAAGCGCCCGATTCCGTTTGCGTTCGCTGGATGCGTTCATATTGAAAAAGACAGCCTGGCTGCCGTTGGCCTCGATATCGGCAATGACTTCGCGTACCCGGGGCATGGTCTGTTTCATATCCAGATGCACGCCAAAGATGTTCATCCCTTTTTGCGAGAGTTTGCGGGCGGTGGCTGCACCAAAACCGCTGGATGCGCCTAAAATCAGAGCCCATTTGCCTTTCAGGGGGGAGTGTTGGTCACTCATAGAAAATTGATCCTCCAAGATAATGAAAAGGTGGTTGCTGGTCGGTGGATGGTATTCAAGCGGCTGACAAAATAGGGCGATGCTGCATCGGTTATGCCTACAACGCTCATAATCGACTCTCGGCTCACTTTTGGCCACAAGACGTTGAACAAATCTGCACAGCCTATTCTAAGGCTAAAACCCGATGAGACAAAGTTCGTCGCGCTGGCAGCGCACATTATTGCCAAGGGGCCCGAGCATTGGTATGATTTTAGCATCTGATGCCCCACTTCTTCACGCATGGAGTTTTTATGTCAAAGATAGCTATTTTCTCCGACAGCCACGATAATCTCTGGAACTTGGAAAAAGCACTGGCTCAGGCTACTGAGCGGGATGTGCAGGTGTTGCTGCATTGTGGCGATATGAGCGCCCCTTTTGTCATCAAAATCATGGCGGAGCGCTTCTCGGGCCCGATTCATCTGATTTTTGGCAATAATGAGGGTGATGGGCGTGCGATTCAAATGCTCACCGCGACCTTTCCGCACGTCACCCACCATGGCGATTACGCAGAGCTCGAGCTTTTCGGGCGCAAGATTGCCATGATCCATTATCCCGAGCCCGCGCTGCGCATTGCCCAATCGGGACAACTGGATTTGGTGTGTCATGGACATGACCATCAACGACAGCGCACCCACATCGGTTCCACCTTGCTGGTGAATCCGGGCGAGTTGATGGGCTATTGGCATGAACCAAGCTGGGGCCTGTACGATACCACATCTGGCGATTTTGACTGGGTGATGGTATGAGCGACCTGAAATTGACCCCCGAAGAGCAAGCGTTGCTGGCTGGTGCTGAGGGCCCGGGTGTGCAGCGGGCCATGGAGATTGTGGTCACGCTGGGACGCATCTACGGCGCGCCCGACCTGGTTCCGGTCAAACATGTGCAGATTGCCGGGGTCAGCTACAAAAATTTGGGAGATGCCGGGGTGGCTTTTCTTAACGAATGGGCTGATGAAGGCGCCAAGGCCCGCGTCCCGGCCACGCTCAATCCTGCAGGAATGGAGCTGGAACGCTGGCAGGA
Organism: uncultured Caldilineales bacterium; assembly: GCA_964565065.1. GTDB lineage: Bacteria > Chloroflexota > Anaerolineae > J102 > J102 > M2005. The sequence goes on from CAZMDD010000131.1 coordinate 13,078, forward strand.
GATGGGCTTTGCTCCCGCTTTCGCCCGTCCGCAACTGGCTGCAGTGCAGGCTTTTGTGAAGATGGGGGCAATACCCACCATGTCTTGCACGCCTTATCTCTTCCCACAATACGCCCCGCAACCGGGGGATCATCTGGCCTGGGCTGAATCCAGCGCGGTGGTGTGGGCAAACTCGGTGGTGGGCGCCTTCACCAATCGCGAAGGGGGGCCCAGCGCACTAGCCGCGGCCATTGTAGGACGCACCGCGCGCTATGGTCTGCATTTACCCGAAAATCGTCGGGCCACCCACATTGTCGAAATCACGTGCCCGCTGCGTACCATGGCCGATTTTGGGGCGCTGAGCTATCTTTTGGGCCAACAGGCGGGGGATGGCGTGCTGTGGTTTGCCGACCTGGCCCGATGGCTGCCCCCTCTGCCCCGGGATTTAACGCTGGGGGATGACGCGGGCGATCGTCTGAAGACACTGGGTGCGGGTCTGGCAGCCTATGGCGCGGTGGCGCTGTATCATGTGGCCGATTATACGCCCGAGGCCCGAGCCCTGGGCGAAGCGCTCATCCGCCCGGACGCCCAACGCATTCGCATCGACAGTTTGGCCGCGGGCTACCATGTGATGGATGCCAACCGGGAGCTGGACAGCATCGATTTAGTGACTTTAGGCTGCCCGCACGCGTCCATCAACGAGTTGCGACGCATTGCCCAGCGGCTGCAAGGCCAAAAACTGGCCACCCGGCTTTGGGTCACCACCAGTCAGATTACCCGCGCTCGGGCCCGAGAGTTGGGACTGGTGCAAATCATCGAGGCCGCGGGCGGCGAAGTCGTGGCCGATACTTGTGCGGTGGTGGCGCCCATGCGCAGTTTGGGCATCCGCAGCATGGCCACCAACGCGGGCAAGATGGCCAACTATGCGCCCATGCACAGCGGTGTAAAAATGCGCTACGGCAGCATGGAGCAATGTCTGACCGCGGCCATTAGCGGGCGCTGGCCAACAGTCTGATGGGCCAAGCCGCGCTCAGCAGATGTCGCGCGGCAGCCACAGATGACACAGATGGCACAGATTTGCTGTTACGACTAAGGTAGCCCGGCTAGAAACCACTAAGACACGAAGCCACAAAGGCACAAAGAAAAAAAAGTTTTGAAATGCTTGGTGTTCTTAGTGTCTTTGTGCCTTTGTGGTGATTGCAGTCGGGTACGTTAGTAATTACGATTTTACAATCTGCCTACACAACTTCTATCCACAGCACCTCGGGGGGAACGCCCAGACGGAA
>CAZMDD010000132.1:0-58107 GCA_964565065.1 uncultured Caldilineales bacterium
TGACCTCTGACCTCTGGCCTCTGACCTCTTGCCCTCTGGCCCTCTGGCCCGCTGACCTCTGCCCTCTGACCTCTGACCTCTGACCTCTGGCCACTGACCTCTGACCTCTGACCGGCTGCGCAGCAGCCACCTGAGGGGGCAGCCCCGGCGGGGCTTTGCAACGGTAGCCCGTGGCTTCAGCCGCGGGCGAGGGCGGTTGGGCGTCAGGCGGGCCGCGGGCGAAGGCGGACACGTGAGGCGCGCACACAGGCGCATGGGGCGCGGGTTGCCAGAAAAGAAAAAGTCGTGCTACTATGCGGTAACGTTCATTTCCCCCACGCCCGCGCTCGATTTCATCGTTCATTCCCCCATGCCTCCATCCAAAACTGGCCCAAAACGCCCGGCAGCTTCCCGCTGGCTGTGGCCACTGATGCTTCTGGCGTGGTTCTCGGTAGCCGCGGGCCCGCCCACATGGCGCAGCGGTCACAATCAGCCCATCCGCCTAACCTTTGGACAGCTACAAACCATGCAGCAGGCGCAACAAGCGCCAACCGTACAAGCCCGGGCCGCACTCATGCAGGATGTTGCCAGCCGCACGATACTCTGGCAGCAAGCCGAAGATACCCCCTTACCCATGGCCAGCGTGACCAAGTTGATGACCGTTCTGGTCGCACTGGAAACCTTATCGCCAGATACCATCATCACTGTGCCGCAAGCTGCCATCGTGGGCAATGCCAGCATGGGCCTGCACGCCGGACAAAAAATATCGGTGCGGGCCCTACTTTATGGCGCACTGCTGCCTTCGGGCAACGATGCAGCCATGACTCTGGCTCTGGCCGCAGCAGGCTCCGAGCAAGCCTTTGTGGCCCGCATGAACGCCCGGGCCACCCAGTGGGGATTGACTCAAACCCACTTTGCCAATCCTCATGGCCTGGACGCGCCCGCGCATCATGCCAGCGCCCGCGACTTGGCCGCACTGGCGCAACGCGCCCTGCAACAGCCACTCATCGCCCACATTGTACGCACCCCCGCCATTCAAATCGAAGGCTTCGCACTAACCAACACCAATCAGCTTTTAGGCCAGTATCAGGGCGCCTATGGCGTTAAAACCGGAACCACCGATGCTGCAGGCCAGGTGCTGATAGCTGCAGCCCGTCGCCCAGGCCAGGGCGATGTGCTGACCGTGGTACTCAACAGCCCGGATCGCTATGCCGAAACCACCACGCTGCTGGACTTCTACTTTCGGAACTGGCAAAGTCGGGATGTTACCCTGCCTCACGATGTACTCAGCCAGGCCACCGGGCCCGATGGCCACCACTATTTGCTCAGCACCCCACAGCAACCTCTGCTGCTGCCCCGCTGGCAATGGCCGCGACTGCACCCCCTGCGCATCATCAGCTTCGATGCCGCGGGCCAACCCTCGGGCCTGTACCAACTTTGGCTGGATGGACACAAACTGCTGGAAGCACCCATCACCTTCACGCTCCAATAACCTTGCTACCTATGCGCCTCAATAAATTTCTAGCCCACGCAGGCATCGCCTCCCGTCGGACTGCTGATAAACTCATCGCCGCTGGCCGGGTACAAATCAATGGCCAGATAACGCGCACCATGGGCATTCAGGTAGACCTGGAACAAGATGTCGTGAAAGTAGATGGCAAGCTGGTGCAAAAACCCACCCCCCACAAAACCTATCTGCTGCTGAACAAACCGCCCGGCGTCATCACCAGTCGCAAAGACCCAGAAGGCCGCCCCACCATTCTTGATCTTGTACCCAAAAAATATCATCACCTGCACCCGGTGGGCCGCCTGGATTATCAGAGCGAAGGCCTGGTGCTGCTAACCAACGATGGCGATCTCACGCAGCGCCTTTCGCACCCTTCGTTTCAGCACGAAAAAGAGTATTGGGTGCAGGTCGATGGCTTTGTGCCCAATGTCGTACTCTACAAATTTCGCAAAGGCGTTTTGCTGGAAGATGGCACAGCTCGGGCCCGAGTCCGCCGCCTGAGCAAAATTCCGCCCGAACAACGCTTTTGGATTCAGGAAACCACAGGCCGCACCTGGCTGGCCTTTATCCTGCACGAAGGACGCAATCGCCAGATTCGACGCATGTGCGAGGCCCTGGATTTGCACATCCGTCGCCTGGTACGCGTTCGCATGCAAAGCCTTCATATCGGCGACCTCAAACCAGGACAATGGCAACCAGCAACCAGCCGCCAACGCCGCGCCATCCAGGGCATCAAGAAAAACAGGTGACCCTTCCCCATGATTCCAGCCATCATCACCATCGACGGGCCCGCAGCCTCGGGCAAAAGCTCGGTAGGCCGCCGCGTCGCCCGCCAACTCGACTTTCTACTTTTTGATACCGGTGCGCTGTACCGCTCGGTGACACTGGCCGCGCTGCAACGAGCCCTATCCACCAGTGACGATGCCGCCATGAGCGAACTGGCCGCAACCCTGCACATCGACCTCATCCCGGCCACGATAGATGATGGCCGCCCCTACACTGTGCTGATTGATGGCGAAGATGTGACCTGGGCCATTCGCAGCGAGCCGGTGAATGCCCATGTTTCCACCGTCAGCGCCTTCCCTGGCGTGCGCGAGGCCCTGAACAAACAGCAACGGCGCATCGCACATCGGGGTCGCGTGGTGATGGCCGGACGGGATATCGGCACGGTGGTGGTTCCCGAAGCACCGCTCAAAATCTTTTTGGATGCTTCGCCTCAGGTGCGGGCGCTGCGGCGCTATGCCGAAATTCAGGCCCGGGGCGAAGACGCGTCCCTGGCCGAAATCCTGGCGGGCGTGCAACATCGCGATGAAATCGACAGCACCCGGGCCACAGCCCCCCTCAAAGCTGCCGATGATGCCGTCATCATCAACACCGACGATAAAACCATCGAAGAAGTGGTCGATGCCATTGTGCAATTGGCCCGAAAACGGAATCTGGTTGAGTGACATGAGCCCGCAGCAACGTGATTTTAGGTGGGTCGCCACCCCCGAAGCCCCCCAACGCTGGCAGCGCCGCTTTTGGCTCACCTGGCTTTCGCTCATCGACAGGCTGCTTTTGGCTTCCGATGTGCAAGGTTTCGAACGATTGCCAGCCACGGGCCCGGTGATTCTTTATTACAATCATCTGCATTATCTTGACCCCTTTGCCCTTTCTACCCGTTTTTGGCGCAAACGCTACTTTGTGCCCGTGGCCAAGGCAGAGCTGGAGCATACATTCTTTGTTGGTCAGGCACTGCGGGCCAACGCCACCATCTTCATTCATCGCGGCGAAGCTGATTTGCCAGCGCTGCGCGGTATGCTGGCCATCCTGAAAGCGGGCTACGTGCTTCTGATTGCCCCCGAAGGCACTCGCTCCACCACGGGCAGTCTCATTCCCGCAGAAAAAGGCCTGGGCCTGCTGGTTTACAAAACCAATCCGGTGCTCATGCCGGTGGGCATGTGGGGAACTACTAGCTTCCCTTCAGCTTACGCCCGTCTGCGTCGCCCCCAGATTCACTACCGCTTTGGCATCCCCTACCGCATCCATCTGCCGCCCAAAATGGCTCGCAAAGAGGCAGAAGAGCTGATTACCGACTATGCCATGCGTCGCCTGGCGCAATGCTTGCCCAAAACCATGCGCGGGGTCTATGCCGAGCCGCCCCCCATTTTACCCTATGTGGAGGAAGTCTGATGTTTGAAGTTCTGGATTTGAACTTTCAGGAACAGCAAGAAATCATTGCCAGTTATGTGCTGCGCGGGCCCACTGGTGTTACACTCATCGAGACGGGGCCCGGTTCCACAGTATCAACCTTGCTGGCGGGCCTGGAGCGCTTAGGGATTGATAAGGATGAAGTCACCGACATCCTCATCACGCACATCCACCTGGACCACGCCGGGGCTGCGGGGTATTTGGCGCGGCTCACGGGCGCGACCGTACATGTGCATCATGTAGGCGCGCCACACATGATTGATCCCAGCAAGCTGCTGGCGTCAGCCGGGCGCATTTATGGCCAGCAGATGGGCCCGCTGTGGGGCGATTTTTTGGCTGTGCCGCCACAACAGGTGCATGCCTTGCAGGATAACGATGTTATTGACGCGGGCGGCCTGAAAATTACAGCCCTGGATACACCGGGCCATGCGTATCATCACATGACTTACTGGCTGGATGGCACCTGTTTTACCGGCGACATCGGCGGCGTACGGCTGCCCCGCTACACGCACATGCGCCTGCCTGTGCCCCCGCCCGAGCTGCACATCCCCCTGTGGAAGCAAAGTGTGCGCCGCCTGCAAGCCCTGAAACCTGAACGCATCGCTCCCACCCATTTCGGGCCCTTTGAAGATGCACAAAATCATCTCGAAAGTATCCTCGAAAAACTGGATGCGGTCTCTGACTATGTGCGGGCGCTAAAACTGGCAGGAGAGAGCAACGAGCAAATCATCCCCCAACTTACCGCCTGGCTGGCCGATATGGCCCGGGCCGAGGGGGTGGATGAAAAGGGCGTGCAGCGCTACGAAATCATCGTGCCCAGCTACATGAATGTCACGGGCCTGCTGCGCTACTTTCGCAAGGTCGAAGGATTAAACATCTAAACTTTATGTCACCTTTGCAGGTATTGCTGCTTTTATTCACCATCGGCCTGGAGGTGTTGGGCACGATTTCGCTCAAGCTTTCGCAGGGCTTTACGAAACCAGTGCCCAGCATCCTGGTGGCGGTGGGATATGGCTTCTCGTTTTATTTTTTAGCGCTGTTGCTCAAACAAAACGTGCCGGTGGGCATCATTTATGCCATCTGGTCGGGCTTGGGAACTGTGGCCATTGTGGTGATTGGAGTATGGCTGTGGGGTGAGAAGCTCTCGCTACCCATTATCGTTGGCATCGCCATGGTCATCGTAGGCGTAATGCTGATTAATTTGACTGCACCCAACGCTCACTAGGTATCAACCTGTCGTTTACGCCAGTATCAAAATTGACAAAAATACACAACTGTTGTAAATTTAAAGGGACAATTCTTCTTTTTAGGGTTACTACTAAGGTAGCCCGGCTAGAAATCACTAAGACACGAAGCCACAAAGAAAGAAAAAGTGTCACTACTAAGGTAGCCCGGCTAGAAACCACGAAGACACGAAGCCACAAAGGCACGAAGAAAAGAAAAAGCTTTGAAATTCTTGGTGTTCTTAGTGTCTTTGCGCCTTTGTGGTGATTGAAGGCGGGTACGTTAGTCGTTACGAAAAAGTTTTGAAATGCTTGGTGTTCTTAGTGTCTTTGTGCCTTTGTGGTGATTGAAGTCGGGTACGTTAGTCGTTACTTTTTAGGATTCATTCTGGTTTGCATCTGGCGTTATTGCACAAAAGAAAACAGGAATGATTTATCCATAACTACTTGGGGCGAAAACCGCTGCCCGGTCTAATTTAATATCTTTCCGTACACAAATACAGAAAACTCGGCGTGCAAGTCACACGGGCAACAATGACTCTAAACGGAAGACCAGGCAAAGGTGCGCCATATCTTCAGCGCCAAAATCAAATAGGCGGCTACGTTTCAACTGTATGACTGCACAGGTGCTATCCTTGCAGTAGCGAATGCAACATGAGCGCATCGTGTCAACGATGGCAACCAACATCTCCGTAGTACCCGATGCCTGCTCAACTTCATCTCTTCCGATAGGTTTATCTCATGCTTTACATCATTCGTCATTTTCGCATTCTTCTTCTCTCGATCACCCTTCTGTTTTTGGCTATCAGTGGCTCTCGTGCCAACGCGGATGAAGGTATTATTCGCCGCTCTCCCGAAGTTTCGTTTGGGGTTTATGTGTGGAAAGATGGCCCGCAGATTGCGGGCGGGCCCGAGCTGAAAGCTACCGGAGCGCAATGGGCCAGCGTTTTTATCGTCTGGTCAGATATCGAGGGCATGCCCGGCGTTTACAACTGGACGCAAACAGATGCGCTGCTCGATTCTATTAGCGATAATGGTTTCAAGACCATCGTCACCATCATTGGCAACCCGGATTGGGCAGCAGACACCATCTGCGGCCCCATTCACGAAGAACAGCTCCCCCGTTTCAGCAACTTTTTGACCGCCATCACCCGCCGCTACAGCGCCCCCCCCTACAACATCAAACATTGGGCGCTTTACAATGAACCAGATAATAGCAATGCTAACGGCTATTTTGTGAACTGGCTGGGCGGCTGTTGGGGTGGGCATCATGCCAACGCCCTGCCCGATGCCGGCGGTGCGGCCTATGCTCACATGCTCAGTTATGCCTATCCGGCCATCAAGGCGGGCGACCCCGAAGCCAATGTGCTATTGGGCGGACTGGCCTATGATTATTTCTCGGGCATCGATGAGGGAGGCATTTTTGACCCTCAATTCCTTGATGATATTTTGGCTGCGGGCGGCGGTGATTACTTTGACATCATCAATTTTCATTATTACAAAGCTTTTGACTGGCGCTGGCAGAGCGAGACCAACGGCATCCCCAATCCTTATCACCGAGGCATTAGTTCAAAGGGCTGGTATTTGCAAAACGAAGTTCAACGCCAAACTGGTAAAAGCAAACCAGTGCTCTGCACCGAAGTAGGCGACGGCTCACGAGAACCCTCGGGAGAAGATCGTTCCGAGTTTCAGGCCCGCTATTTGGTGCAAACCCTAATTCGAGGCTACTACGGCGGCATCTCGCCCACCATCTGGTTTGATGGTGTAGATGAAATGTGGCTGCCAGGTGGCAATACGATGACCAGCATGGGCCTGCTCAACGATGATTTGTCGCCCAAAATTGCTTATCTTGCCTATCAAACGCTCACCCGCGAGCTGGCCGGCGCGCATTTTGTGCGCACACGCGAAGATTTAGGACTGCGTTTCGAGGGCTACGAATTCGAGGTGCAAGGACGCAGCAAGCTGGTGTTGTGGGATTCAGAAAGTGGACAACACACCATCTCTCTGGCCATCTCCAAGCCGGGGGGCACGCTACGTGTGGTAGAAAAAACAGGCCAGGATTTGAAAATCGTCGATGGTTCGGGCCTGGACAAAGATGGTCTGAAAAATGGTTATGTCGAGGTTATTGTCTCACGCAGCCCCCGTTATTACGAAGATTTAAGTATACCGCTACACACCGAACATCTGTTTTTGCCGGTTTTGCACACCAGATAATGCCATTTTTCGCCGCTGGCAATTTGCCAGCTACAGGCTTTCGTGCTAAAATATCCAACTGCTCAAGGTGAACTGATTTAGCGCCGTTTGGCGCTTTCATTTTGTCTGTCGGGCAATCATTGTTGAGGATGACGGGGTAGTTGCCTGGTCAACACTCGTCCGCTCCAAAATCTATAAATTCAGACAAGGAAAAAACCATGTCCTACTTATTGGAATCATTAGAAAACGAATATCTGAAAGAAGACGTTCCTGAACTCAGGATTGGCGATATCGTCAAAGTTTATAACCGCATTGTCGAAGGTAAAAATGAGCGTGTTCAGGTCTACCAGGGCACAATTATCGGCATGAAAGGCACAGGCCCGGCCAAAGCCATCACCGTGCGTAAAATTGGTGCTCATGGCATCGGCGTCGAACGTATCTTCCGAATCCATGCTCCCCGTGTCGAAAAAATCGAGATTGTCCGCCACAGCAAAGTGCGTCGGGCCAAACTCTACTTCTTGCGCGATCGTGTCGGCAAGAAGGCCCGCCTGAAACAACTTCGCCGATAACCAACGGCATCTCTCTTTACTTTACAAGAACGTGAGTCTCGGGCTCGCGTTCTTTTTGTTTTCGCCCCTAAAATCATGATAAACTGGGGCATGAACCGGCTCGATACGCAATTCATCCAATTCGCCCGGCGCTGGGGCCTTGTGGCGGTGAGCAGCATCATTCCCCTGGGAGTGGCGTGGCAATTTCGTCATGCCATCGCCTATGACGATACCTACATCACCCTGACCTACGCCCGGAACATCGCCCAGGGACACGGTTTTGTGTACAATGGCGGGCCCATCATGCTGGGAACCACCAGCCCATTGCTAGCTTTGTGGCTGGGCTTTTGGGGAGCGGTACTGCAAACCAACAACATGGCCCAACTAGCCCTAATCACGGGCGCACTGGCTTGGGCTGGCACGGTCTGGCTGGCATTTTGGCTGGGCGAACAGCTTCAGGGGCCCGCTGCGGGCAAGTTAATGGCAATTTTAATGGCCACATTAGCCATCTGGCCACATGTGCTGCGAGCAGAATTTCCGCTACTCATGGCCTTCTCCTTGCTGGCGTTGGTGCTGAGCATGCGTCAACGTTACGGATGGGCAGGCATTTTCTTTGGATTGGCCTGCTTGACGCGCGGGGATGCGGCCCTGCTGGCCGGACTTAGCGGACTGGCCATCCTTTGGCAAAAACGGCGCGTGCCCTGGAGGCTGGTGGGGGGATTCAGCCTGGTTCTGGCCCCGTGGTTTCTGTATGCCTCCCTCACCTTTGGCAATCCCCTGCCCGCCACGCTGGACATCAAACGGGCGCATCGGGCCTATGGCATTTGGCCGCACATCATCACAGGATTTTGGCGCTGGTTCCAGCGTACTGCCTGGCCCTTTCAGCTTCGCTTTGCGCTTACAGTGCTACTGGCGCCCATCGCACTAACTCGACGCAACTTGTGGGCTACGGTACTGCTGGGCTGGGGCCTGCTGCACGCCCTAAGCTACACATGGCTCAATGTTCCCTTTTACTTTTGGTATGTACTGCCCATCTTTGTCATAGCCAGTCTGGGCGCGGGCCTAACCCTGGCCACCTACAAACAAAAGAAACTGTCCGGAGTGCTACTCATGGTGCTGGTGGTTCTGGGCGGAGTGGGATTGAACAATGCCGTAGCCCGGGCCGAACGCGTCAATCCCCGATCACAAGCATATCTCGATACCGCAGCGTGGCTAAAAAACAACACCACGCCCGATAGCACTGTGGGCTACATCGAAATTGGCATCCTTGCCTACTTCTCCCAGCGCCCAGTCCTGGATTTGCTGGGCCTCACCACGCCCGGGGCAGCCACCTATCTGCAACAAGGAGACATCGGCCCTTACTTCGAAACCCTCCGACCCGATTACTACATTCGCAACAGCGATATCGACAACTGGAAAATGTGCAAACAAATCAACAAACGCTCCTATTTTCAGCAAGCCTACCACCCCGTGGCCACCATTCCCCAGCGCCACCGGAAGCCCATCATCATCTACCAACGAACAGACAAGCACTAACTTTTGCGACGCACAAAGGCAGACACGCCTTTTTGCCTTCCAGACACAACCGCTAGATTTACCGCAGCGGCTGGCAGCCCAGCACTTAGCGACATCGTCACAAAAATTCATTCATCAAAAGTGTAACGCTTTATAAATTTGCAACATCTAATAAATCCGTGGCTGGTGTTAAGGCGACATCTGCACCACTGGCCCGGATTTTATTTTGCCATTTTCTCATTCCGAGTTTCACATACATTAAGGAGTAAGCCAAATTATGCCTCTTTTGAGCCCTGATGACGCCAAAGCTGTACAGCAGCAATTTGAAGAAAACATTTCCCGCCCGGTCAAAATGATTGTGGTCACCAGCCAGCAAAATTGCATGTACTGCAAAGAAGTTAAAATGCTGGCTGAAGAACTGGCCGACCTTTCTGACCTGATTGCTGTTGAAGCCTACGACATGCAGCAAGATAAAGCCATTGTCGAACTTTACAACCTGGACAAAACGCCCGCCATGGTGGTCGTCGCCGATGGCCGCGGCGATGAGCCCGACACCGACTTCGGCATCCGCTTCTACGGCATCCCCAGCGGTTACGAATTCATGTCCATGCTCGATGCCCTGAACACCGTGGGCAGCAATGGCAAAAACATCCAGCTTATGCCCGAAACCCGGCAATTTTTGGACAACCTGACCCAGGATATTCACATGCAGGTCTTCATCACCCCCACCTGCCCCCATTGCCCCCGTGCCGTCATGCTGGCACACCATCTGGCCTATGCCAGCCCCCGCGTCACCTCCGACATGGTGGAAGCAATGGAATTCCAGGAACTTTCCAACAAATACAGCGTTTACGGCGTGCCCCGTTCCGTCATCAACGAAACAGTTCACCAAGAGGGTGCCGTGCCCGAGCCCATGATGCTGCAAAAGCTGAAAGAGGCTGTGGCTGTCAGCAGCCCCGCCACACCCGTCTAAAACATGCTGGCCTGCGCCAGTTTAGATTAACGATTCACGTCCCCCAAAACGCTTCCATCCATGCAGATGGAGGCGTTTTTTATTGCCCCCTTCTTGCCCACCATTTTTGCAGAAACATGATACAATTCAAGTACCTGTACAACGCATAGTTCCCTTTTGGTCGCCAAGACACGAATCAAGCCCGTATGCGCTGCTGGCATCGGCAACTTTATGAAAGGCATGATAGCATGAAACGATTGGCATTAGCATTGTTGGGCATCGGATTGGTGCTAACCTTTGTCTTGGGAAACAGCGGCCCCATGACATTGATTTATCCACTATGGATTGCAACCTATCTATTTAGAGACAAGCTGGAGCAGATATTCGCCAAATTTCCAGGCGCTACCGGATTTATTGTGGCAGGCGTTGCCTATGGGATGATCATCGAAGTCTTTGTCATCATGGATAACTGGCATATCCCCCCGGAAAAGCAGGTTCTGTTCGATGCAAACCCTGTGAAGGATTTGACTTTTGGAATCTTCTACTATGCCTTTGTGATACTTAGCTGGTATGCTCTGCTCAGAAAAATAACATTTTCGCCCCGCGCCTTATTTTTGATTACCGGCCTTTATGGCCTTGTAGCCGAAGAATCTGGACAGGTTGTCATGCGGATGTTGCAGCAGCCATTTCCGGGCATCGTGTACGCGATTTTCGTGATGATTGTGTATGGAATGTTTCCCATGCTGGCACTCATGGTCACAGAAAAACGCTTCCCGCCCGAAAGAAAAAAGAATCATCTGGGATGGAGCATTCTGGCGCTTGCCATTTTATTTTTACAACTCGCCATTTATGGCAACACCATCTTTCCCTGGTTGAAAAACATTTTGCCAGCATCCTCCCTCACCCCCCCAAAAAACCTTGCCCAACTTCTCAGTTTACTTCACCTCGGGTAAGATGAAGCATGCCTCATTTTGATTTCCTCCTCCCCGACGCCCGCCCGGTACACATTCGCGTCAATGACCGCGCCCTGACTATCAGCATCGACGAACTCAGCGTCTACACCTTTGATCTGGCGGGACGTTTGTTTGGCCTGTTCGACCACGGCATCAACTATCGTCGGGGCCTGGATGGCCGCATTCTGGCCCGATGGCGGGAGAAACAGGGGCAGCGGGCCCGGCGCTGGCTATCGCCCGAAGCACGCGACGCCCTGATGGTTACTGTGCAACAAGCGCTAAAACAGCTACAAGCCGCCATCCCCGCAGCCGCAGGCCCGCCACTGCATCCTCTACTGCAACGGGCCATCAACTTCGACCACCAGGCCGACGCCCATGAATTCGCCCATGTTTACCGCCCGGTCAGCATCCTGCCCCCCGACCAATACCAGGCCCTGGTGCTGCAAGCCACCGAAGGCTGCTCCTTCAACACCTGCACCTTTTGCACCCTTTATCGCGACCGACCCTTCAAAATCCAATCGCCCGCCAGCTTTGCCCGACACCTGGATGAAGTCAGAGCCTTCTTCGGGCCCGGCATCACCCTGCGTCGCAGCCTCTTTTTGGCTGATGCCAACGCCCTCATCATCCCCCAAAAGCGCCTTTTGCCCCTGATGCAGCAGCTCGCCCGCGCGTTCCGCATCATGCCCGCGGGCCTGGACGCGCCCGCACGCCGCGCCTGGCAAACCGCACATCCCCAGGGCATGACCGGCCTGTACGCGTTTGTCGATGGCCTGAGCGCAGAGCGCAAAAGCGCGGAGGATTTTCGGGAACTGCGCGCACTGGGTCTACGCCGCGTTTACATCGGTCTGGAAAGTGGCCACGAACCCCTGCTGGCCTGGCTGCAAAAACCCAGCAGCGCCGCCGAAATGGCACAAGCGGTCGGACACATGAAACAAGCGGGCCTGGCCGTGGGCGTCATCGTGCTACTGGGTGCGGGCGGAGAACCCTTTGATGCCGGTCATGTGCAGGATACCGCCGCCATACTCAACGCCATGCCCCTGGATGCCACCGACATCATCTATCTGAGCCCCTTCCAGCCGGACATAGGCGCACCTTACCTGGCTTTGGCGCAAGAAGCGGGCATTGCACTGCCAACGCCACAACTGATCGCTGCTCAACGACAGCGCCTACTGGCAGCATTGCGTCTGCCCGAGCCCCCAGCGGGTCCCAAGCGCGTGCCCTACAACCTGGCCGATTTTGTGTATTGAAAAATGTTACGACTAAGGTAGCCCGGCTAGAAACCACTAAGATACGAAGCCACAAAGGCACAAAGAAAGAAAAAGGTTTGAAATGCTTGGTGTTCTTAGTGTCTTTGTGCCTTTGTGGTGACTGAAGTCGGGGACGTTAGTCGTTACTGAAAAATAAAAAAAGCTGGAGCACGGGAGCGGGAACGACACACAACAGCAGCAAAATCAACCCATCGGTTGATAGCCAATCATCTTCCAGCCTGATGACAACGCACGCTCAGTATGCTAAACTGGGATTAAAACCTGACGAAAATAGATTCGGCACTAAAAACGTCACCTTAACGGTAGCTATCTAAGTAGGTGATGCCATAGAAGTTGAAATGGAGCGATTCATCACTATCCAGAACACACCACCAAGAGCACCAAGGCACGAAGAAAAAGCAAAAACCGCTCAAGAAAAATCCACGCATTCCGTAAAATCTATAATTGATGCGTCTCACCACAGATTTCACACATTCTCACAGGCACCAGGAGCCCCCCCATGTCCCCACAAACCCAAGTTAGCCATCTGCGCAAGGTCTACGGCGAAACAGTGGCTGTGAATGATGTTTCCTTCTCCGTAGAGGCAGGCGAGATATTCGGCATCATCGGGCCCAACGGCGCAGGCAAAACCACCACGGTCGAGTGCATCATCGGCCTGCGCCAGCCAGATGCCGGAAAAATAACGGTACTGGGACTGGATGCGCTGCAACAGCGCGATGCCATCATCCCCCGCATCGGCATCCAGTTGCAAGAATCCTCTCTGCCCCCCCGCATCAAAGTGTGGGAGGCCCTGGAACTCTTCGCATCCTTCTACCAACACACCATCCCCTGGGAACCCCTGCTGGAAACCTGGGGCCTGGCCCATAAACGCAACAGCACCTTTGATAAACTTTCGGGCGGACAAAAACAGCGCCTGTTCATCTGCCTGGCACTGCTCAACGATCCCGAAATCGTCTTCTTGGATGAACTGACCACTGGCCTGGATCCCAAGGCCCGCCGCGACACCTGGCAGGCCATTCAGGCAATTCGCGATCAGGGCAAAACAGTGGTGCTCGTTACGCATTTTATGGATGAAGCGGAATACCTTTGCGACCGAGTCGCCATCATCGACCAGGGCCGGGTCATTGCCCTGGATTCACCCCAGGGCTTGATTAACAGCCTCAATGGCGAGCAGCGCATCCTGTTCGAAACCCGGGGTCACTTCCCCATCGACCTCATGCGCAGCATTCCCCAGGTTACAAAAGTGGAGGTGGATCATTTTTCGGGCGTGGTCTATGGCCGCGAGCAAGGCTTTATTGCCGCAGTAGTCACAGCCCTGGAATCCCATCACATCCCCTACAAAAATTTGCGAACCCAACACCCCGATCTGGAAGATGTCTTTTTGGCTCTGACAGGACGCTCTCTTGCCGCCACGGAGGCTTGACTATGCGCACATCTATCCGCAGCTTCCTCAAACTCAGCATCATTCAGTTCAAACTCTTTTTGCGTGAGCCCCTGGCCTTCTTCTTCACCATCATCTTCCCGGTGGCGCTGTTGTTACTGTTCGGAGCCATTTGGGGCAATGAACCGGGCAGCGCCGGGCCCGGCAATCCCCATGGCTACATCGATTCCGAAGTGCCCGCACTCACCGGTCTCATCATCGCCACCATCGCCCTGATGAGCCTGCCCATTGCCACAGCCGCGGCCCGTGAACACAAATTGCTACGTCGCTACCGGGCCACCCCTCTTTCCCCCGCGATCTACCTGGCCGCGGATGTGACTGTGTACTTCTTCATTGCACTGGCAGGGCTGGCTTTGCTGGTTTTAACGGGCAAACTGGTTTTCGATATGCACGTCGCCGGCAACAAACTCAGCATCGTGGCCGGATTTTTGCTCAGCACCCTCTCCTTCATCGCCGGCGGCTATCTCATCGCCAGCCTGGCCCCTTCGGAGCGATCAGCGCAAATCATCGGCCAATTCATTTATTTTCCCATGATGTTCCTTTCGGGCGCGACCATGCCTCTGGCCATCCTGCCCAAAAACATCCGTCAGGTATCGGAATGGCTGCCGCTGACCCATGTGGTGCGTCTGCTGCAAAACCTGTGGTACGGCGAAGGCTGGGATATGACCGCAGTCATCGTCTTGCTGGCTTTGCTGGTGATTGGTACAATCCTTTCTACCCGCTTCTTCCGCTGGGAGTAACCTCATCCTATGCCCCATCGCTCTTCTGACGCCTTCCAGGAAAGCTATTTTTGGCAACGCTGGGTTTGGGTGTGGTCAGGATTCTTCTTTCTGACCGCGTTGATTCCCCTGGCCATTGTGTGGCGCGACCCCAGCATGAGTCAGGCGCAGCGCTGGCAAGATTCAATGTTGACCGCGATGGCAATGCTTTTGCATCTGATTCTAACGCAAATCTTCATGCGCCGCATGGGCAACCTGCGAGAAAAAAAACAGGTGGTGTTGCCCTACATGCTGACGCTGATTTTTCTTTGGTTCCTGCTGGTCAACAGCCATCCTGCGTTCAACATCATGCTAGGCGGCTTGTTCAGCCAATTATTTTTGTGGCTGAACTTGCGCTGGGCCATTCCCTTCACCCTGGGCATCAGCTTTCTCATTTTTGGGATGCAACGGAACTGGCAGTTTTCATGGCAGAGCATCAAAGACCCCACTCTTTGGATGTGGCTTTTTGTGGCGGCAACACCTATTTTGCTGGCCCTGTTCATTGGTGCTATCACCAACGAAAGTGAACGGCGTCAGCAGCTCATCCAAAAATTACAGGCCGCCCAAAGCGATTTGGCGCAATCGGAGCGACGAGCGGGGATGCTGGCTGAACGGCAGCGTCTGGCCCGAGAAATCCACGACACCCTGGCTCAGGGATTCACCAGCATCGTCATGCACCTGGAGGCCGCCGAGCAGGCCATTGGCCAAGATGACGCCATTGTGCAAAAACATGTCGATCGGGCACGTCGTACCGCCCGCGGCAGTCTGGAACAAGCCCGGCGCGTGGTCAATGATCTTATGCCAGAGCCGCTGGAGCGAGCCAGCTTGCCCGAGGCCATCGCCCGGGTAGCAGAACAATGGTCGGCCCAGCACGATATTGCATCAACCACCACTTGCACCGGCCACTGCGCACCCCTACCCCCCGAAATCGAGATCATCTTGCTGCGGGCCACGCAAGAGGCTCTGAACAACATCGCCAAGCACGCCCGGGCCAGCCAGGCCACCATCACCCTCTCCTACATGCCCGATGTCATCATGCTGGATGTGCAGGATGATGGCGCTGGCATGCGGGATGCCGCGGCCCGTGGCACAGGCCTGACCGCCATGCAGCAGCGATTGACCGCGGCGGGCGGCAGTCTGCACATCGAAACCGAGCCAGGAGTTGGAACCACCCTGGTCTTGAGCATTCCGCTGGTGGAGTTTGCAAATGACTGAGCAGAAAATTCGTATTCTCATTATTGATGACCATTTTGTGGTGCGCGAGGGTCTCAAAGGCATCCTGGCCGGACAAGATGATTTCGAGGTGGTGGGTGAGGCTGCGGATGGCGAAACGGGCGTCAGCCTGGCCGCTGCCCTGCAACCTCGCGTGGTACTTATGGATTTACGCATGCCCGGCATGAACGGCGTGGCCGCCATCCAAGCGATAAAAGCCCGGGGGCTGCCATGTGATATTTTGGTACTCACCACCTACGATAGCGATGCAGACATCGTTCCCGCCATCGAAGCGGGAGCCACCGGCTACCTGCTCAAGGATGCACCGCGGGCCGATTTATTCCGGGGCATCCGGGCCGCGGCCCGCGGTGAATCCTACCTGGCTCCCACTGTAGCCTCACGCATGATGCGGCACCTGCGCACGCCCACATCCGCAGTGGTCAGCGCCCGCGAAATCGAGGTACTGCAACAAGTGGCCCGCGGTCTCAGCAATCGTGAGATTGCCCGAAATCTGCACATCAGCGAAGCCACTGTCAAAACACATCTGGTACACATCTACGATAAACTGGCAGTCAAACATCGCACCGCCGCGGTTATGGTTGCGCTGGAAAAAGGACTTTTGCCCATGCCCTAGCGCACAGGCGCCCGCACATCATGCGGCCGTGTGCGCACCTCCGCCCGCGGCTGAAGCCACGGGCTACCAAGGCAAAGCCCCGCTGGGGCTGCCCCCTCAGGTGTCTGCTGCGCAGCCGGTCAGTGGGTCAGAGGTCAGAGGCCAGAGAGTCAGTGATCAGTGGTAAACCGCCAGCCCCTCCCACCGTGAGGCCCCAGCCGAAACGGGGGGAGGCTGGGAGGGGGGCACAGGCGCCCGCTCAACCGTCATCAACCGCCACCAATCTCCCCTGAATTTTCAAATCCCCTCCAAGACCCGCCCGCCCGCCGCCCACGCGGTTGAGCCGTCCCCCGTGCCAATGCCAAGCCCCGCCTTTCCGCTGCCCGAGCCGGGCGCCCAACCTTCCAACCTTGAACCGTGAACCCCTCAACCTTCAACCCTGGGTGGCAAAAAATTGAAAGCCACGACCTATATCGTTACGATGCCCTATGATTTTGACCGGACTCATCGGCTGGCCCGTTGCACACTCCAAATCACCAACCATGCACAATGCCGCATTTGCCGCCGCGGGTCTGGATGGCCGCTATGTGTTGTTGCCCGTTGCGCCCGAACGTGTGCGCGAGGCTGTGCCAGGATTGCGGGCGCTGGGTTTTAGGGGCGCCAATGTCACTGTTCCGCACAAACAAGCGGTTATGCCCTTTTTGGATGCGCTGACGCCCGAGGCCCGGGCCATTGGCGCGGTCAACACCATCCTGGTACAAAAAAATGGCGATTTGCTGGGAACCAACACCGATGCAGCGGGCTTCATGGCTGATTTGCGGGCGCTGGATGTGCCCTTGGCCCAAGTGGCTGCCACGGGCGCATTGGTGCTGGGAGCGGGCGGCTCTGCCCGGGCCGTGGTTTATGCACTGGCCCAACGTAACATTCCCGTAAGCGTGCTGGCTCGCCGCCCTGAACAGGCCCAAGCGCTGGTATCCACGCTTTCTGACCATTTGCCTGCCAAAACTCGGCTCAGCGCTCACCCCTGGTCTCGAATCGCCCATCTGGCCCCCAACGCCCAGCTCATTGTCAATTGTACGCCAGTGGGCATGAGCCCCCACATTCACGCCATGCCCTGGCCCGCTACACTACCCTTCTCACGGCAACAGTACTTGTACGATCTCATCTACAATCCCCGCCAAACCGAACTCATGGCCCACGCCCGGGCCACGGGCGCACAGGCACATCATGGCCTGGGCATGCTCATACACCAGGGCGCACAGGCATGGCATTTGTGGACAGGCCAACCCGCGCCCATTGCTGTTATGCGGGCCGCGGTTGAATAAGCCATGGGCAATCAATGAGAACAGCATCTCTGCGCTATTCTCAAAATTCGAAATAACGCTCCAGCAACTTGCCCACATCCAAATTGCCGCCCGAAACAATCAAACCAACCTTCTTGCCCTGAAAACCCTCCTTTTCGCGGAGCAACGCGGCCAGGGGCACTGCCGCCGAGGGCTCGGCAATAACTTTCAAACGTTCCCAAATCAGACGCATCGCCGCCACAATCTCTTGCTCTTCGACCCGGATGATGCGTTGAACATGCTGCTGGATGATGGGGAAATCGACATCTCCCAACTGCGTTTTTAAACCATCGGCAATGGTGTTGGTGGTGATATTGGATTGAATGACACCACTTTGTAAAGAACGATAAGCATCATCGGCCTCCAAGGGCTCCCCTCCGATGACCTGGCAATTGTCACCAAAAGCGTGGGCAGCCAACGCGGTGCCAGCCAGCAAACCACCCCCGCCTACGGGCGCAAAAATCACATCCAAATCGGGCTGTTCCTCCAGCAATTCCTTGGCAGCAGTCCCCTGGCCCAAAATAACATCGAGGTTATTGGATGAGTGGATGAAGGTTGCGCCCTCGCGTTGCTGAATGTTACGGGCTGTTTGTTCCCGGGCGGACAAAGTGGGCTCACACTCGGTGATGATGCCGCCATAACCTCGGACAGCATCCTTTTTAACTTGCGGCGCGGTGGCGGGCATGACGATATAAGCTTTGATGCCCAGGCTATGCGCGGCAAACGAAAGCGCCTGCGCAAAATTCCCCGAAGAATGTGTTACGACACCTCGCCGACGCTGCTCATCATCAAGCTGCATGATGGCATTGGTGGCACCACGCATCTTGAATGCACCAGTTTTCTGAAAATTATCGCACTTGAAAAAGAGTTGGGCTCCGGCCAGCTCATCGAGTAACCTTGATGTAAGAACGGGCGTGCGATGAATGTAAGGGGCAATGCGTTGGTGGGCTGCAATCAAATCTTGTTGATACATAAGGTTGTCGGTGATGAGTGGCCAGTGGGAAGGGTGGTTGTTGGCTCGAATTATACGGCCCCTGATGCCGGCTGTCAACAAGCGTTCAACGGGCCTCTGTGATGCGCTTCATTTTGGGCGGCTCATGCTCGCACGCCCGCACATCATGCCCCCGCGCGGCCCGAGCCGAAACACTTCGGATGACGCAATAGTTACCAAAATAGCAGCTTTATGGTAAAATATGACTGTTATGCACACCCGAATCGCACCAGAAGAAAAGCCGTTAGGCGTCATCGAAGCGTTGCAACAAGGCTTCGATTTTCTCAACCATCATCTTTGGCTCATCCTGCTGCCAATACTTTTAGACCTGTTTTTGTGGCTGGGCCCGCGGCTTTCCATGGCCACACTCATCGAGCAACTGGTTGACACCCTGTTCAATCAGCCAGACCTGCCCGAAGCGCTGGCCTCAAACGCAAAAATGGTCAGCGAAAACTTTAACAGCCTGGGAGCCGACTTTAATTTGCTGGCGCTGCTGGCTGGCCCGTTCACCGGCTTGCCCTCCCTTTTTGCGCGCCTGGACTTCATCCCCCGTGTGGCCATACCCCACACGCTCATCAACCTCACCTCCTGGCAAAGTGTGTTACTGTGGCTAAGCTTTCTGATTCCGGTAGGGATTTTGGTGGGCAGCCTGTGGTTGACACTGGTCGTTTTTGCCTATCGAAACGAACCGCTGGCCATGCGGGCCTTTTGGGGCCGCTGGGGCTGGGTGTGGCTTAATGTCAACCTTTATCTCATCGTGCTTTTCATCGCCATCGTGCTGCTTAGTCTCTTCTTTGGAACCCTGGCTGCCCTTTTTATGGCTTTGATGGGGTCGGTGGGCGCCACGCTGTTTAGCATTCTTTGGATTCTTTTCATTGGATTCTCAGTGTGGCTGAGCATCGGGCTCTTCTTTGTGATTCCGGCAGTGGCGCTGGATGGTGTAAACCTGGCCAGCGCCACATGGCGTAGCTTGAACGTGGTCGGGCGCAACGCCCTGAGCACTATGGGATTCCTGCTCCTGATTATTCTCATCACCGAGGGATTTTCCCGCATCTGGTTGCAGATGAGCACCCAACTTTGGGGTGTGTTGGTTGGCATTCTGGGAAATGCCTACATGGGTACGGCAATCATGGCTGCCACCTTGCTTTTTTACCAATCACGCTATCAGGCGTGGCAAAAGAAACGAGCGATGGTCATTAGCCAGCGCTCCGAACAGAACGACAACGCCTAAACTTCTGCCCCAGGCTGAAACAGGCATGTGTTGCGCCCTGAAAGTTGCTGCATAATCTTTCTCGGGCCATCTTTGCATCAACGCGATCCAACCCAATTCATAGGTACAATAATGGCAAAAGTAGATAAAAAGTCCGACGTTAAATCAGAACTTTATACCGCCGACCAAATTCAGGTGCTGGAGGGACTGGAGG
This sequence comes from uncultured Caldilineales bacterium, assembly GCA_964565065.1. Lineage (GTDB taxonomy): Bacteria > Chloroflexota > Anaerolineae > J102 > J102 > M2005. The sequence goes on from CAZMDD010000132.1 coordinate 20,111, forward strand.
CCGTACGCCGCCGTCCCGGCATGTACATTGGTGGCACCGATCAAGCTGCGCTGCACCACATGGTTTACGAGGTGGTGGATAACGCCGTGGATGAAGCCATGGCCGGACGTTGCGATCATATCGATGTCATCATTCATAAAGATAACAGTATTTCTGTCATCGACGATGGCGCGGGCATTCCGGTGGGCATTCAAAAACAAACTGGCATGCCCGCCCTGACCGTGGTAATGACCAAATTGCACGCCGGTGGTAAATTTGGCGGCGGCGGCTACAAAGTCTCGGGCGGCCTGCATGGCGTTGGTGTCAGTGCAGTGAATGCCCTGAGCGAATGGCTGGTTTCCACAGTCAAGCGGGATGGCAAGATTTATCGGCAACGCTTCGAGCGGGGCGTGCCGGTAACGGGCGTCGAAGTCGTGGGCAAAACATCCAAAAATGATACCGGAACCGAGCAACACTTTTTATACGATAGCACCATCTTTGACCAAGATGCCGATTACAGCTATGCCACATTGGTGAATCGTTTTCGCGAGATGGCTTTTCTTAATCGTGGCCTGAGCATTCGATTGGTGGATGAGCGCCCGCTGGAGCCCTTGGAGAGCAGTTTTTACTTTGAAGGTGGCGTAGCCTCCTTTGTGCGCTACCTCACCCGCAACCGCAACGCCATCCATGCGCCCGTTTATGTCGAGAAAACCTTCGAGACCACCCAGGTCGAGGCTTCCATCCAGTACACCGATGGCTACAGCGAATCGCTGCATGCGTTTGCCAACACCATCAGCACGCCCGATGGCGGTACGCATCTTACCGGCCTGCGCAGCGCTATTACCCGCTGTGTAAATGATTACGCCCGCAAGCAAGGCTTCCTCAAGGAGAAGGATTCCAACTTCTCGGGCGATGATACCCGCGAAGGCCTGACAGCCATTGTCAGCGTTAAGTTGGTAGACCCGCAATTCGAGAGCCAGACAAAGGTCAAATTGCTAAACAACGAAGTGCGCAATCAGGTGGAATCAGCGGTATCGGAGGTTTTTAGCGATTGGATGGAGAGTAATCCGCGCGACGCCAAGAAGATTATCGAGAAATGTCTCATCAGCTCCCGGGCCCGGGCCGCAGCCCGCAAAGCCCGCGATTTAGTCATCCGCAAAAGCGCGCTGGAAAGCATGACCTTGCCTGGCAAGCTGGCCGATTGCTCTGAACGCAATCCCGCCAAATCTGAAATTTACATTGTCGAGGGTGACTCGGCAGGTGGCTCAGCCAAACAGGGCCGAGATCGTCGTTTCCAGGCCATTTTGCCACTGCGCGGTAAAATTCTCAACATCGAAAAAGCGCGGTTGGATAAAGCACTGGGCAACCGCGAAATTCAGGCGCTCATCACGGCCCTGGGCACAGGCATCGGCGAGCAATTCAATCTGGACAACTTGCGCTATCACCACATCTTCATTATGACCGATGCCGATGTGGATGGGGCGCATATTCGCACCTTGCTGCTCACCTTCTTCTTTCGCTACATGGAGCCCCTCATCTCTGCCGGACATCTTTACATTGCCCAGCCACCCCTTTATCTGGTTTCGTCGGGACGCGAAAAACACTATGCTTACACCGAAGATGAAAAAGAGCGCCTGCTCAAACGCTTCCAGAATAAGAAGGTGCATGTGCAACGCTACAAAGGTCTGGGCGAAATGAACCCGGAGCAACTTTGGGAAACCACCATGAATCCCGAAAAACGTACCGCCCTGCAAGTTAATATCGATGATGCCGCAGAAAGTGATCTTATTTTTAGCATGTTGATGGGGGATGAAGTGGCTCCCCGTCGCCGTTTCATCGTCAGCCACGCGCTGGAAGTTCAAAATTTGGATGTCTGATTAGGTGGCAGCGTGGGAAAATTGAAAAATCAGCAAACAGCCGGGCCTTCGATGCAAGTCCCGGCTGTTTTGTCGTCAGAAAAGCGTACGCTCGCGCTCGCTCGCATCATGCGCCCGCGCACCTGGCACTAATTCAAATGGAAGGGGTTGAAATCGGTGTCCCGGTCAAAGTAGTCTTCTGCTTCCTTGCGTTTGAGAAAATTGACAACAAGATAAGTAAGCGGCGTGAACAAAAATTCGATGCTGACCTTGAAGATGTAATTGGCTACAATGAGGCTAAGAGCAATGGCCCAGGGAAAAACGCCCAAAAGGGTGGCAATAAGCACAAAAATGATGGTGTCCACCCCCTCGCCCGCCAGAGTCGAGCCCATGGTGCGCAGCCACAGCCAGCGCCCGTTGGTGCGCAATTTGAGCTTGGCCAGGATGAACGAGTTACTGAATTCGCCCAGCCAATACGCTGCCAAGCTGGCGATGATGATGGCGCCACTGCTGACGCCGCCCAAAATAGCATCGTAGGTGGCTTGCCCGAATTGCGCAGGATGGGTGGGCTCGGGGAGGTCGGGCATGGTTCGGGCCATGTTTTCATACACAAACGTGCCCCACATGGGGTCACCGGGCAAACGCCCCAGCAGCCAGAAGGTTAGCGACATGAGTGCTGCTGCGACAAAACCAATCCAAATGACCTTGCGGCTGCGGGCGTAGCCATAAACTTCGGTGAGAACATCGCCAAAGATGTAAGCCAACGGGAAGAGCAGCGTGCCACCATCAAAAGCCAGGCGCAGACCAAAAATGCTCACGCCCAGGTCGATAAGTTTGGCAGAGCTGGCAATGTTGCTTAGCAGAAGCACCGTGACAAAAAGAGCCATCACGACATCAAAATAGCGATAGCTACGGCGAGAAGTTGTGGACATGAAATTACCTGGTAAAGTGAAATCGGCGGTACTGTGTTACTATCGATTGTTGTTTTGGCGTGGTTGCCGAAAGCATGACTGGCAGCAACTGCCAAACCGACCCATTATAGCCAACCTGTTATCTTTGCCACAATTTTGTGCAGGCTCAAAATCATTTGTGCCCACAGGCCCGAAGGGGGCATCTGCGCCGGCGGCTCCGGTTCCGGGCCCGGTTCATTGGCGGTGAGCAATCGCGCTGATTTTAATTTGCCCCTGGCCGAAATCTCAATCCGCGCGTAGCTGAGCTGCCGATGATTCATATACTTTTCGGGATGCGCAATCAAGTCATGCCACACCGCATCGGGAGAATTCTTGAAATTTGCTTTCCAAATCCAGGTTCCGGTATTCAAATAAATAGCCCCTGATGAGAGTTTTTTCTCGACCCGTTCGTGCGTGTGCCCAAAGCAAACCACCGCGGCCCGATTCTCCGATGAAACCCGCAATGCCGCGTCCTCCAGCATTTGCCAGTAAAATTCGGCGATTTCGCGAGCTCTGTTTTGCGGAGGTGTGGCTACGGCTGATTCGGGCCCGGTGGCCAACCTCGAAACAGAAGGTTGCGGCGCAGCGCCCCGCTGCATCATCGCTACGGCCACACGGTCAGCAAATGAGGCCGCAAATGCCTTATCACCAGCCAAGCGTTCCAGCAATGCCTGCTCCGGCTCCGATTCCAGCTCACCCAGCAAGTCATCCGGAGCCTCTTCGGGCCCGGCCGCCAGCACATCCACCAACAGCGCGGGCGAGGCCAGCATAAACGCCTTGATAGCTCCCAACGCAAAGGGAGGGTCATAGGCCAGAGCATAAAAAATCAATGAACTCAGGGGATGCACGCCATCAATCCAGGGGCGCTGGCGCTCGATGCGATTGTAGTAATCGGTGACCACATAAGAGCCGGGCGGGCGCTGGATAAGCTCGGGATTTTGCGGGTCAAAGGGATGATCCGCGTCGGTGAAGGCATTGACCAGCTCGGTGTAAGCATTACCATGCTCAACATAAACACCATCTTCAAAATAATAGCGCTGCCCGATGCTCACCAGTTCCTCTTTATCGCCGCGGGCATCCAAAAAGGTTTTAATGCGCGCCTGCACTTGCGGATAAGCCAATTCGGGATCGTGATTGCCAAAAAGGAAGACCACTGAACGTCGGGGCGGGCCCAGCGACAAAAAATCGGCCAGGGCTTGGAAGAACTTGCTGTGCCCGGCATGAACCACCTCCAAACGGCGCAACGAAGCAGCAACCGACACATCGCGGTACGCTTTTGGGGGATAAATAACGCACGAGTCAAAGGTTTCGATGTCGGGAACCTGCAAGAATTCGATACCATCACCATTAATGATAAAAACCATCTCTGCGCCCGTACGTTCCGATTCATCGATTAGCTCGTGAACCCACTCAAAAAACAGCTCATCCGAAGTAAAATCATCCAGCGGGTTACCGCTGTCGGCCCCGCCTGCGCCAATGTGTGTATCGCTGATAATGATTTTGACTTTTGCTGGCATGGTGAATTCCGTTAGAATGGGGAGAGAGGTAATTCCGGGGATGCACCCGATTGTGGCATAATATCAGAAAATTGTTATGTCTTCAAATATCGCCTTAGCACCGATTGCATTTTTCACTTCTCAGCCATCTTTCTTTCACCTGTCTTATGATAAAACCTTTACGATTTTTACTGCTGTCTGTTCTATTTTCGGGCCTGGTGTTGGCGCTAAGTGCTTGTAATGATGAGGCTTCTGTCGAGGAAGACCCTCTGGCATTGTATTATCCCGCTTTTCATAAAGAGGCGTTGCCCGCTGATTTTGATTTTGCCAATACGCCCCGCTACGATTTAACTCTGACCATCGACCCGGAAAACCGCCGGGTAACAGGCGTGCAAAAGGTGCATTTTCGTAATCAGAGCGGCAAAATCATGCGAGATGTTTATGTACGTCTGTACCCGAATCTTTCGCAGTTGGGAGGATTGATGAAGGTGACTGCGGTGCGCACACTGCCAGATCAGTTCATTGTGGGTTTTGTCAGCGACGACGATAAAACAGTGGTCCGCATCACGCTTATCAACGAATTGCAGCCAGGTGAGGCGCTGGATTTGGCCCTGGATTTTGAGGTTTTGGCTCCGCAAAAAAGTGGCTACGTGCTTTTTGGCGAGAGTGAGGGCATCCTCAGCCTGCCCTATGCTTATCCCATGCTGGCCCGCCAAACAGGCGATCCCGCCCATCCCTGGCGTTTGGAGATTCCTCCCAGCTACGCTGATATTGCCATCACCAATCAGGCATTTTATTCTGTTACTGCCACCTTACCCAGTGCCTACACTTTGGTAACATCGGGGGTGGAGCTGACACACACCGTGGGCAGCGAGCCCGGGCTGACAGCGCATCACATCGTTACCGGGCCTGCCCGTGAATGGGTCATGGCGGTAAGCAGCAAGCTGCAAAAAAGCAGCCAAACTGTCGATGGCAATGTCCTCAACAACTACTATCTGCCGCAGGATGAGCAATCGGGCAAGTCGGCCATGGCTTACTCAGCCGCGGTGATGCGTGTGTACGACAAATTGTTCGTACCCTATGCTTATACCGAGCTGGATGTGACCGAAGCGCCTACTCGCTACCTGGGCATGGAATACCCCAAACTCAATTACATTGGGCAGGATGTTTATCGTGATGTTGCCAGCAGTCAGGAAATGCTCATTGCTCACGAGATTTCGCATCAGTGGTGGTACGCGCTGGTGGGCTCTGACCCGTATCGTTATCCCTGGCTGGATGAAGGTCTGGCCGAACACAGCAGCTTGCTTTACATGGAAACGCTCTACGGCGAAGAGGTGGCCAACCGCATTCGTACCCGGCGCTGGGAAATTCCGGTAAAATGGGCGCAAGACAACGGCTATGATGTGCCTGTGGGACAAGATGTAACAGCGTTCAACAGTACCAATTACGAAATTCTGGTTTATGCCAAATCCGCACTCTTTTTCGACCATCTGTATTTGGCCATGGGGCGTGAGCGCTATTTGACGGTGCTGCAAACCTTCATCGATCGTTATCGGTTCAAAACCCCCACGCCCGATGATTTCCTCAGCATCGTGCAAGAGGTGGGAGACTTTGATCCGGGCCCACTGTACCAAAAGTGGATTCTCAGCACCGATCCCATCGATGAATGAGGTGTTTGTGTTGAATTTGGAGATTCGGTGGAGATCGGTGGCGGTTGATGGCGGTGGGGCGGGCGCGGACGCATGACGCGCTCACCCTTCTTTTTCATTCTCGCAGATTCGCAGCCTTGGCATAAGACAACCAACATCAACGAAATAAATCACGCTCTTTGCTGCGAAGAAGCTCGACCGTTTGGCCCGGCCCCGAACGATAGGGAACGCCACGCATGTGCACCACGGGCAGCGCTTCATCGGTGCCACCTTGCAACAAGGACGCGGCGGCGGCAATTTCATCCGCTGTGCCCAGCACGGTAATGCGCATCTTCTTGCCAAACAGATCCTGCTCGCCGCGACGGTCAGTCAGAGGCAGCAAGCCTGCCACGCCAATAGCCACCCCCACCGTGCCATGTCGCCACGCCCGACCATGACTATCATTGAGAACCACAGCAACATCAGCGCCCGTGGCCGCGTGCAGGCCCGCGCGTAAGGCCCGCGCCGACGCGTCCGGGTCTGCGGGCAGGAGTAAAACCGTGCCCGCAGCCTGCACATTGCTGGCATCGATACCAGCATTGGCCGAAATAAACCCCAGTCGATGTTGCACCACAATCAAACCGGGCCGCGTGCGCAAAACCTCGGCAGATTCAGCCAAAATCAACGTGACCAGGCGAGGATCTTTACGGATAAACCGGGCCACCTCTCGGGCCTCGGGCGTGGGCGTCACCCGATCCAGCGCCACAAAACGCCCCTCCGCCTTGGAAACCACCTTAGAAGTCACGACCAGCACATCACCATCCTGCAAGATGATACCGGCCGCATCCAGACCTGCCAAAATCAGCGCCACCAAATCATCCCCCGGCTGAATGAGGGGAATGCCAGGCAGTGCAGTCAGCGTGAGTTGCGGCATTAGCTCAAGCCTCAATGCCGGTGATGCGGATACCCGCGTTGCGGGTTTTGTAAATAGCATTGATGGAAATAAGCACCGCGGTCAGTCCCTCCACCACCGCCGAATTTTGCAAGGCGCCCGCATGCACACCACGCATACCCGCGGCCCGGGCCAACGCCATCGCCAAATTGCGATCCGCACGCTTGGCGCCGCAAATCAGCACATCGCAATCAATGGCATGATCGGCATCCAGCAAATGATGAGCACTAACATTCTGAAAAGCAGCCACCACCCGGGTCTCGGGCCCGACCTGCGCCTGAGCCTCCAATGCGGCAGAACCACCAGGTGCGGGCGCATAACGGCCCTTCTTCTTGCCCAACAGCGGCGCCACCAACGTGATGAGCACCTTGCCAGCCAATCCCGGCTTGATGCTTTCGATGATGCGCTCCTGCGATTCGTAAGGAACCGAAAGCACCACCACATCGGCCATTTGTGCAGCTTCAAGATTGCTGGCGCCGCGCAAGGCCACATCACCCAGCTTCGTGCGCAGCTCGGCAGCCACACGCTCACCTTTTTCTGTGCTACGCGACCCGATAACCACATCCAGGCCCGCCCGGGCCCAACGCATGGCAAATCCAGAACCTTCGGAACCCGTGCCGCCAATCACTGCAACAACACCTAATAATTGCTTTTCAGACATAAAAGAAACTCCTGATAAGATGAATGACTTGTCCACAGTGGCAACTCTTGTTATCATGTAACCCAATAAATCTGCGACCGATGTTACAGGTGCAGTAGAGCGTTACCATTGCCACGAACTTGATGACTCGAAAATTTACTTGACAAATGCGCCAAGGGAGAAAAGTATATCACGGAGCGCCAAACCGGGCCATATTTCCGGAATTCTGAAAAAACTGTCATCCAGATTTGCCGCAGACTTCATTCACTTTTCACCTGCAAGCATTATACTTGAGAATACCCTACCACCCTATCGCTCATTCACAATACCTTTATGCGCACCTTTTTCCCTGCCCTCTTCATCCTTCTTGCCCTGGGATTACTGCTGCTGTTTTCACCCATCCTGGCAGCAGCCCCCACACCCACAGCCACGCCCGAAGCACCACACCCCCTGTCGGCGCTATCACCCATGGGCCTGGGCGAATGGCACACCCAGGCCAGCCACACCAGCGCCAACCTGCACGCCATTCAATTTTTGGATGACCGGGAAGGCTTTGCCGCGGGCGATGGCGGCACACTGCTGCACACTGTGGATGCGGGCGAACACTGGCTATCGCTGAACAGCGGCATCACCCAAACCATCCGCGCCCTACATTTTTTCGATGCGCAACATGGCTGGATGGCCGGCGACACAGGCCTGCTGGCCAGCACAGCGGATGGCGGTGCAACCTGGACTGCGGAACTCATTCCCTTCCCCGGCAACCTATACACCTTCAGCTTTGTTGCACCTGACGATGCCTGGGTCGCGGGCGATGCGGGCCTGCTGTATCATTTTGATGGAAGTACCTGGCAGCAAAAACCCATGAACACCACCCTGGATATCTTCACCCTGGTCTTTGTCGATGCACAAAATGGCTGGGCCGGAGGCGAAGATGGCGCTATCTTGCACACCGCCGACAGCGGCAACACCTGGAGCATCCAAACCCTGGGCGGCGCAGACGCTTTTTACAGCCTGGCCTTTACCGATGCGCAGCATGGCTGGGCCGTGGGAACCGCGGGCGTCATGCTTTACACCGAAGATGGCGGACTGCACTGGCGTCTCCGCTCTCATGCGGGCGATAAAACGCTCTTTGGCATGACCATGGCTGACCGTTTTGTAGGCTGGGCAGTAGGTGATGATGGTCTGGCACTGTACACCGGCGATCGCGGCGCCACCTGGTTCCAGGATAATCCGGGCACAGGCTTCACCTTGCGGGCAGTTTCTGCTCCCCTTCCCTGGCACGCCTGGGTGGCTGGCGATGCCGGAACCCTCCTCCACTGGCAAGACCCCCGCCCCACACCCACGCCCACACCCACAGCCACGCCCACACCTACAACCACCCCCACACCCACGCCCACACCCACAGCCACGCCCACGCCCGAACCCTGCAACATCCAACTCTTCGTTTACTTCGATACCGACGAAAGTGGCAGCTTTGGCTCAGGCGATACCCCCATCAGCGACACCCCCATCACCTTGCGCGACGCGAACAACATCATCCGCGGTGGCGGCTCTACCGACGCAGAGGGCAAAGTCATCTTCTACAACCTACTGCCTGGTGATTACACCCTGTGGGCCACCACGCCCTGGGGCTACCGACCCACAACCCAACATCCTGTCAATGCACATCTGGTCCCGGGCGATGACCTCACACTACAAGTAGGCTTCATCTCCGATAACGCCTACCAATACGTGCCCCTCATCTGGCGTGAATGACCAGTGCCCGCCCATTCCTGCTACCCGCTGTTTTCCAAGCAGCTTGCTGGAGCAATTATCCAGTGCTATAATGCACACACCGCCGAACCCCCAAAATGCCCTCCAAAAACCTGCACTCCCCTCAAAATCCTATGCGAATTCTGGTTGTAGATGACGATCCCCCTAGCGTAAAGATGACCTCCTTTCTACTGCGCGAAGAAGGCTACGAGGTGATAGCAGCCACCAATGGCGGCGATGCACTCATCCTGGCAGAGCAAGAAGACCCAGACCTCATCCTACTGGATGTGATGATGCCCGGTCTGGATGGTTTTGCCACGCTACGGGAGCTACGCTCTCGTTTCGCCATTCCGGTCATCTTCCTTTCTGCCAAAGGCGAAACCTCGGATCGGGTAGCGGGCCTGGAACTGGGTGCCGATGATTACTTATCCAAACCATTTGAACCTTCAGAACTACTGGCCCGGGTCAAGGCGGTTTTACGCCGCACCGAAGCCTACGCACTAGGCGAATCCTCCGACCGCATCGAGACCGGAGGCATCCACCTGGACCCGCTGACCAATCGGGCCGAGCTGGCCAACGGGCGTGTTGTCGAACTCACCCCCATCGAAACCAGACTGCTGCACACCCTCATGCGCAATGCCGGGCGAGTTCTCACCCATGATCAACTGCTGAACAGCGTTTGGGGAGCCAACTACGGTGGCTATCCCAACCAAATCGCAGTCTACATCCGGCGACTACGCACCAAAATCGAAGAAAATCCCGACGAACCGCAATATCTGGCAACTGTGCGCGGCGTCGGCTACCGTTTCGAAGTTTGACCCCCAACACGATGCGTGAGCCGCTCGCAGACGCCTGATTCCATACTTTGGACGCCAGACTTCAGCAGGGGACGTGGACAGGTGACTTGACGCCTGCTGCCAGCGTCCCCTTTTTCCTATTCCCGGCATGATTCTCCCATAACCGCCCATGAAAACAAAACTTCAGTCTACTCTTCTCCTGCTCATCGCTCTGGGCACAGCTTTTACCCTACTACTGGCTCTGCCGGCAGGACTGGGCGCGTTTGCCGTTGCCCACAACACCGCTGCAAACTGGCACGATTTTACCCCTGTCCCCGATGCCTGGCTGAACACCACGCCCGTGCAGACATCGGTCATTGTCAGCGACAGCGACGGTCTGAGCAATGACGCCGCCTATCAATACTCGGCAGATGGCATCAACTGGAGCGCATGGCTCACAGACAACCTGCAAATAACGGGAACCATCTCGACCACCCGCCAGCTCACCATCACCGCGCTGGCCGTGGCCGATGGCGTTCATGCGGTACGCTACATCATCACCGACGCCTTGGGCATAGCCGAAACCAGTCCCGCAGCCACCTTCCAGGTCGATACCCAGGCTCCGGCTGCGCCCGCAGGCCTGACCTTGCGCCCCAATGGCTGGCAAACCGCCACAGCCCCCACCTGGAAGGCCACCTGGCAAAATCCTGCCGAACTCAGCGGCGTGGCGGCAGCCTGCTACAAAATTGGCGCTGCGCCAACCCATCCGCAAGATGGCCACTGCACCAGCGCTAACAACATCACCAGCATCGATACCCTCTCACCCACGCAGGAAGGAAGCTTCGATTTTTATCTCTGGCTACAAGATGCTGCCGGAAACAGCACCATCACCAACACAGCAGTACTCACCCAAAGCATCCAATGGGATAAAACTGAGCCCAATCTCTTTTTAGATGTTTTTGGAACCATCGGGCAGGCAGCTTGGTACACCAGCACTGTAAACATCAACATCATGGCTTCCGATAACCAATCGGGCCTCGACAGCGTGCGCTACAAGCTGGGAGATACCCCTTGGCAAGAGGGACGCACCCTGAACCTAAGCGCCGCGGGCATTCACACCTTTACCGCACAAGCCATCGATGTGGCGCAAAATCAAAAAACGCTGGAACCACGCATCTTTAAAGTCGACTTGGCAGCTCCTACAACAAGTTTAACAATCTCGGGCACTGCCGGACCAGAAAACTGGTACGAAAGCGCTGTTTCGATAGATTTTGCAGTTAGCGATGATGCCTCGGGCCCCCAAACAACGCACTGGCAAATGGATGACGAGCCCTGGCAACAAAGCAGCGTGGCCACAGTGGATGCCGATGGCGAACACAGCCTCCATTATTTTAGCAGCGATGTTGCGGGCCACGCCGAAGCCCCCCGCGAAACCCTCATCAAAGTTGACCAGCACCCGCCCGTCACCTCCTACGCGGTACTCTCATCCCATGCAGCGGTCAATGGCTGGTATCGGCAACCTGTCACCATCACCCTGGTTCCGGTAGATGACGGCATTGGCGTGCAAAACACCCATTACCGCGTAAACGATGGCCCGTGGCAAGAGGGAACCACCTTTACACTGACCACCAGCGCCGATTACGCCATTAATTTTTACTCGGTGGATGCGCTGAATCACGAAGAAACAGTGGCCAGCATCCCCGACGGCGTTCATATCGATACCATCCCACCGCGGGCCCCCAGTCCTCTGGCGGTAACCCCAGGCGTGTGGACGCGCACCAACAGCTTTGATTTGCTCTTTGCCCTGCCCACCGACCTCAGCGGCATCGATGGCGCCTACATCAAAGTGGGCGAACCCCCACTTTCGCCCACCGATGGCCAATGGCACGAGGATGTTAGCAACACTCTCACCCAAATTCAAGTTCCCAACGAAGGCGCCTACAAAGCCTACATCTGGCTGCGAGACCAGGCCGGCAACGTGGATCATGGCAATTATGGCGTGTGGGAAGATGCTCTGAGCCTGAAATATGATGCCACCCCGCCACTGACACACCTGGCAGTGCAGGGCGATGTAGGGAAAAATGGCTGGTACACCTCGCCCATCACCATCACCTTTGTGCCCACCGATGCTCTTTCCGGGCCCGCTGCCACCTGGGTTAGCATCAATGGCGGGCCCCAAGCCGAACATACCGCCCTAACCCTTACCCAACAATCCAAACATGTATTGCGCTACCACACCCTGGATGTAGCCGGAAACCAGGAAGAAGACCAATTTGCCACCTTCCGCATCGATTATCAGGCCCCGGGCAGCCCCAGCAATGTCACTGTGCAGCCCCTAACCTGGACAAACAGCAACACCTTCACCCTCACCTGGAACAACCCGGCCGATGTCTCGGGCATCGGCGCTGCCTACTACGCCATCGGTCATGCCCCCGCAGGCCCGGAAGATGGCACACAAATTGCCGCAACGGGCGTCGTTTCCGGCATCACGGCCCCCGGCGAAGGCCTGTGGGACCTTTATCTGTGGGTGGAAGATAAAGCGGGCAATGTAGATGTGCGCACCATGGTTCACCAAAAAAACGCGCTGCACTACGATAAAACACCGCCCCGCTCTATTCTCAAAGTAACCAAAGGCACGCTGGGCGATAACGATTGGTACATCACCCCTGTTACGCTGGCTATCGACGCCACCGACCTGGCCAGCGGGCCTGCGGGCGTTCGCTACCGCATCAATGGCGACGACTGGCACTATCAGGCCAAAACAGCATACATTCACCTGGGCCACACCGGCCAATTCGAAATCGACTACCAATCGGTCGATAACGCCAACAACCTCGAAGCCCCTCAGCACATCCTGATCAGCGTTGACTTAGATGCACCGCGGGCCCGATTCGCCCCCATTGACCGCTACCAGCGCATCTCTAACTTTGTGCTACACTGGATCGGCAGCGACCAGCCCCGTGGCAGCGGCCTGAATGGTTTTCAGGTGCAGGCCCGAGATGGCCGCAATGGCGCGTGGACAACCTGGGTCAATCTGGCAAACCAAGAGCCGTCGCGGCGCTACTATGGCGACTACGGCCACCGTTACTTCTTCCGGGTGCGGGCCCAAGACAAAGCAGGACACTTCTCACCCTGGCAGGAACTCCCCTGGGGCATTTATGTCGATCGCTTGCAAAACGGAGACTTTGGCAACGGTGACTTTGGCGCCTGGCAACATGGCGGACGCCTGCTGCAAAGCATCCATCCGGCCAGGGGCCCGCAGGGCAACACTGTTTCGGTGGCTGAACTGGGCACCGAGGCCTACGGAGCCAGCAACAACTTTGATGTGCCGGGCAACGTCCCTGTCGGCTGCGCGGCCATCACCCAAACAGTGCGTATTCCCGGCTCAGCCGTGCTGGGCAGCCCCATGCTCACCTTTTGGTATCGCATGCGCACCTACGATGCCGAATACAGCGAACGCTTCAACAAAATCTACGACACCCTGGACGTTCATCTGCACTACGGCGATGAAGACCATCTTGTCCTGCGCACCGGTCAGCCCTACGACGAATGGAAAAAACATGATGGCAAAAAGTTAGCCGATTTAGGCTGGCGTCAAGCCTTCATCCCCATTCCCCGCAGCATGATTGATGAAATCGTCACCATCAGCATTGAAAACTGGAACCGTAACGACAACTGGCTCAACACCTGGACACAAGTCACCGATATTCGCCTGTGGGAGCCGCACCAACTCTTCTTGCCTAACCTGGCAAGCGGTCGCGCTGCGGTCACAACTGCACAACAGCCAGCCACATCTGCCCATTCTGCCCAGCGCTAACCGCCATGAAAGCATTCACGCCCGAAGATTCCGATGCCCTGGCCAGCCAGCCGCTGGATGCCGAAGAGGAATTTGAACTGGACAACACCGCCGAGACCATGCTTTCGGAAGCGGAAGTTGCCGAAAAACTCTATGCCGAGGGCATGGCCTACTATCAACAACGCCAGTGGCGACGCGCCCAAACCACGTTCTTGCGTTTGCAGGAGCTCCAGCCGCAGCGCCCCGGCATTGTTGCGCTCATCGACGAAATCAACTGGTTCATCGAGCTGGAAGAGATGATTCCTGAGCAAAACGACAACGTGGCCAGCGCCACAACAGCCACTCGGCTGCGCTGGCTGCCCTGGGTCATCTCTCTACTCATTCTCATCACCGCGGCGGTGGTCATCTTTTTGGTGGCAGGGGATCGCCTTTTTGGCTGGCCCGGGCGCAATCCTGACCCCGGCCTGGTCGAACTCTACAATGCCGGGCAATCGCAACTGGCCATCGGCAACTACGATGGCGCCATCGACGCCTTTGAAAGCATCCTCAGCCGCGACCCCAACGACATCGCAGCTCAGGCCGGTCTGGAACAAGCCAAAAAACTGCGGGAAATGGCCGAAAAATACAAATCGGCCCAAGAAGCCATCGACGCCGAAAACTGGGGAACAGCCCGAGAAAACCTCGAAGCCATTGTCGAACAATATCCCGCCTACGAAGATGCCGATCAGCTTTTGGATTACGTCACCCGCAAACAGGAGCTGGATACTCTCTTCAATCAGGCAGCGGCTGCCTACAACAGCAATCACTGGGCCGATGCCATTGCTCTGTTTGAATCGATTCAGACCCGCGATGAAACCTTCCGCGCTGACGCCCTCAAAGAATCCCTTTTCATCAGCTATCTCGAAGAGGGCGAACGGCTCATCGAAGAGCATGGCGACGTGCTGGACCAGGTGCGCCAAGCCTTGCAGCACTTCAATGCTGCGCTCATCATCCATCCCGATAACCAACGAGCCGCCCAAAATCGGCGTCTGGCCGCAGATTACCAAACCGCACTGCTCGCCATGCAGCGTGAAGACTGGCCCCAAGCCATCCGCAACCTGGGACAAATCGTCGCCATCCAACCGGACTACGGCGGCGGACGGGCTGGATGTTTGCTGTATCAGAGTTCGGTGGCGCAGGCCCAAATTGATACCGATGCCAAAAATTACAAACCGGCGCTAACCTTAGTCGAAAAGGCGCTGCGCATCACCCCCGCCTGCGAAAGCCAGGCCGAGGCCCTGACGTTACGCAATCGCCTGCTAAAAGCGTTGGCAACGCCCACGCCTACGCCCACACGCACCCCCACGCCCACGCGGACGCCCACACCCACATCCACGCCTACGCCTACGCCCACCATCACACCTACACGCCCTCCTACGCCCACGCCTACGCCCACACCTACCCCCGCGCCCCCCACGCCCACACCACCGCCACCACCCCCGCCCACGCCCACACCGCCGCCACCGCCCACCCCCACGCCGCCGCGCTAGTCATCATGCCCAACGCACGCTTTACCCAGCTTTTGAGCACCCCCGAGCGGCGCTGGTGGCTGTGGATACTGGGGATTCTGCTCTTCTTCTCGCCGTTGGCGCTGCTACCCCTGACCCGCGCGACGTCATCTCCGGTGTGGAATAATGTGGGACAAGAGACCGGTGCGCTGGTCAATGCCACGTTTAGCAGCGAAAAGGGGCTGACCACGCTTTACCGCTGGTCTGCTGCAGGCCTGTTTCGCAGCGTGGATGAAGGTTTGAGCTGGATTGCCATCGGGAGCGGCTTGCCCCGCAACAGTCGCGGCCAACTTTTGCTGCGGGCACTGGCCACAGGAGGCAGCCGTCAGGTTTATGCCTTGGCCGGAGAGAAAAACCGCCGTAGCCTTTATCGATCTCTTGATGCCGGCGATACTTTCGAACTGCTTTTCAGCCCGCAAAAATTCAATCCTACCCTGCTGGCAGCCCGGGCGCACCCCGATAATGATTGGCTCATCATCGGCGGCGAACAGCATCTGCTTATGAGCCAAAATGGTGGCAACTCGTGGCACGAAAAAGTGATGCCCGGCCCCATCACCGCCATGCACATTGCCAATGAAGTGTTGGTTGCGGGCCCGGGGTGGCTGGTGACCCTGACCGATGAAAACACCTGGCAGCAATCTGCACTGCCGCCCGAACTCGTTCCCATTCAGCTCATCACACCTGAGCGGGCCCCGGAACAACTTTATGCCATCTCGGCCCGGGGGCAACTCTGGCGGCGGCAAGCTGCGGGCCCGTGGCAGCATCTGCCAGTTCCTACCCATGCCGCCATCACCCGCATAACCTTGGATCCTATCATCTGGCAGCTCATTTATCTGGGGGACGCGCAGGGCAAAATCTGGCGTAGCGAGGATGCCGGGCGCACCTGGGAAAATCTGTCTGGCCCGATTTCCGGCATTGTGCGCACCCTTTTTTTAGACCCCAGCCAACGGCATCGCCTTTATGCCGGTGCAGGCTACGGGCTTTGGTGGCATGAACAAACCGCGGTAATTCCCACAGCCACACACACACCTACTCATACACCCCAACCCACAGCCACGCCCACCGCCACACCAACTCCCTCACCCACGCACACCGCCACCCCGAGTCCCACCCCCAGCCCTACGCAAACGCCCACCGCCACATCCACACCTACCCCCACACCAACCCCCACGGCCACGCCCGTGCCCACTCGCACGCCCACCCCCATGCCCACAGCCACGCCCACCGCCACACCGCACCCCACAGCAGCGCCGCCGCCACCCCCTCCCACGGCCCCACCCCCTCCCACGGCCACGCCGCCACGATAGCCCTAACCCTCTGCTGGCACTCCTCCCCATGTCCACCTCGTTCCAGAATAAACTGTCCCTCATCATCACCAACAAAAGCGTGCTGCTTTTGAGCGCACTGGTGGCGCTATGGCTGACAGATGCCCGGGCCCGCAGCCTCTTTCCCTGGATTATCACCGGGCATCTTTTGCTTTCGGTGCTGCTTATTTTTTGGCTTTCTCGTCGCCCGCAGCAGCAGCGGTGGCTGTTGGCCCTGAACTATCTGCTGGACATGGGGCTTACGCTCATTCTCATCAACATCAGCGGTGGCATCAATTCGCCATTTTGGGCAATGCTTATTTTGCAGGTGCTGCTACCCGCCTTTTATTTTTCCTGGCCACTTTTCATCTGGCTTGGCGCATTTTTGAGCGGGCCGCTTTATGTGCTTTCGGTGGGAATTCGGGCGCAAAGCCTGGTTTTTCTCAGCGATCCCCTCTTTTTAACCCGTTACGCCCTGCTCTTTGTGGGCGCCATTGCCGGGGCGCTGGCTGTGCAACAATGGCTTGATAGCCAGGAACGAGAACGAAAATTGCGGACCATGCTGGCCACCCGCGAGGCTGATCTGGCTAGTCAAACGCAACAATTGCAACGTACCGCCAGCGATTTGGGCGAGCGCGTGCTGCAATTGCGGGCCCTGCAGGAGGTAGCCCGCTCGCTGGCTGTCACCCTGAACCTGCGAGAAACCAACCGCGCCCTGATTCGACGCCTGGCCACCATCACCGATGCCCGTCATGTGGCTCTGGTGCGGCTGCAACCGGAAGAACTGCGGCTGCAAGGCTCATGGCTGGACACCCGGGCCCAACCCCGCCGCCTGATTCCCATCACGCTGCAACTTTCGCCGCAGGATATCGAAAGTTTGAGCATGGGCATGTTGGTTTTTAGCCCGGTCAGCGCAGAGCTGGGCTTTCAGCAATTGCAAAAGATATGGGATGTGAAGTATTTTTTGTGCGTGCCCCTGATGCTACGCGGCGAGCCCTTTGGCGCGTTGTATCTGGGTGATAATCGCCGCGATTTTGTCAGTGAACAGGAACGCCAATTTCTGGAATCCTTTGCTTACTTTGCATCCACTGCCATCGAAAACGCACAGCTTTACCAAACCATCGCCGATAAAAACCAAGAGCTGGAGACCATTCTTTCGGGCATTGGCGATGGCGTGCTGGTGGTGGATGCCGATTTGCGCGTTATGCTGATGAACCCTGTGGCGACACACATCTTCAGCCTGGAATCTACCCCATCCAGTGGCCAGCCTCTGCCCCAAAGCATCCGCCAGCAGCCTATCTACGACCTGCTGGAAAATATCCGCAGCCAACCGGATGCCTTTTTGGTGCAGGAAATCGAACTGGCGCCATTGGGTAGTGAGCAATTGCGCACCTATCAGGCTTTGGCTACGCCATTGCTGGTGGATCAACATTTGCAGGGCATTGCCACGGTACTGCGTGACATCACCGCCCAAAAAGAGCTGGAGCGAATGAAATCGAATTTTCTGTCGGTGGTTTCCCACGAGTTGCGCACACCGCTCCATGCCATCAAGGGCTTTGTCAACATTATTCTCATGGGCAAAACTGGCCCGGTCAGCGAAATTCAGCGCGATTTTTTGGAGACGGTACAGGAACAAACCAATAATTTGCAACGCCTGATTGATGATTTGCTGGAATTTTCGCGGCTGGAATCGGGCAGTGTGAGCCTGCGTTTGCAGCCGGTGGATGTGCCAGTGGTCATCGAAGCGGTGCTGGATAAGCTTTCGCTGGCGGCCAGCTCCACTCAGGTTCAGCTAGTCAACCACACGCCCGACGCGCTCCCCACCATTCTGGCCGACCCCTGGCGGCTGGAGCAGGTGGTTACCAATCTGGTGGATAATGCCATTAAATTTACGCCGGCCCGGGGCAAGGTGAGCATCAATGCCCAGGATTTGGGCGATTTTATTCAGGTCTCGGTGCAGGATACCGGTATTGGCGTGCCGCCCGAGCAGCAGGAACGCATTTTCGACCGTTTTTATCAGGTCGATGGCGGCGCCAACCGGCAATACAAAGGCACAGGTCTGGGATTAACCATTTGTCGGCACATTGTGGCGCATCATCGCGGGCGCATTTGGGTTGAAAGCGGGCCCGAACAAGGAGCAACCTTCTTCTTTACCCTCTACAAAAAATTGGAAGACAGCGATATGGCCACATTGGACTTTACCACGCTACCCGCCCGCGCCGATGTTGTGGAACAACCCTGATTCATAAAAAGATGGTTACTACTAAGGTAGCCAGGCTAGAAACCACTAAGACACGAAGCCACCAAGGCACAAAGAAAGAAAAAGGTTTGAAATGCTTGGTGTTCTTCGTGTCTTTGTGCCTTTGTGGTGATTGAAGTCGGATACGTTAGTCGTTACAAAAGATGGCGCTTTTGATGCTTTGTGATAAGATTATCCCATGACTGATCCTATCCGCATCCTTCATTTTGCCGATGTGCATATTGGCATGGAACGCTATGGCCGAATCGATGCCGCCACCGGTGTCAACAGCCGTGTCATGGACTTTTTGCGCCGTCTTTCCGATTTGGTGGACTACGCCATTAGCCAATCGGTTGATTTGGTCATCTTCGCGGGCGATGCCTACAAAAGTCGCAATCCCAACTCTACTTATCGCCGAGAATTTGCCTGGCGCATCAAACAACTGGCCGACCGAGGCATTCCGGTGGTGATGCTGCCAGGCAACCACGATTTGCCCGCGGCTCCCAATCGCGCCTCCACCATCGAAATTTTCGACACGCTGCGAGTTGCCAACATTCATGTACTGGAACACAGCAGCGGCGTTACCCGCATCGAAACAGCCCGCGGGCCCGTGCAGATTGCCCCTGTGCCCTATCCCTACATCTCGGAACTCACCAGCCAGGAAAGCTATCGAGCGGTGAGTCTGGCCGAACTAGACCGGCTCATCACCACCAAGCTGGATGCCATCATCCACGATTACGCGGCCACAGTGCGACAGCAGCCTGATATTCCCGCCATTCTGGTGGGACATTTTTCGGTGGATGAGGCCCGCACCGGCTCAGAACACAGCATCATGGTGGGACGCGATGTCAAAGTCTCGCGGGCGGCCCTGGTGGACGATGCCTGGGATTATGTGGCATTGGGGCACATCCACAAACATCAGGATTTGAATCAGGGAGCGCATCCCCCGGTGGTTTACAGCGGCAGCCTGTCGCGCATCGATTTTGGCGAGGAGCGGGAGCCCAAGGGCTGGGTACTGGCCCAAGTGACCCGTGGGCACACCGACTACGATTTTATCCCGCATTTGCACCGCGAAGCGCGACGATTTGTGACGCTGGATTGCGATTGTCGGCAAAAGGATGACCCGCTGGAAGCCATTTTGCAGCACATCGGACACAAAGAAAAACTGGGCATCATCGACAATGCCATCGTGCGCCTGCGCTTGCGCCTGACTGCTGAGCAAGATGCCATGATTCAGGAGCGCAAAATCAAAGCGGCGCTGAGTTCAGCGTTTACGGTGGCGGGCATCATCAAAGAGATTGATTGGGGCGTTCGCAGCCGCTTGGGTGCAATCAGCATCGAAAGCATGACACCGCTGGAGCTGCTGGAACGTTATCTCGACATTTCCGATTTACCGGCAGCACGCCAAAAAGTGCTGCTGGAAGAAGCCAAAACCATCATCCAGGAGAGCCAATGATGAAGATTGCCGAAAAAACAGCCTTGATTGCCGGTGGCGCTTCCGGTTTGGGCGAGGCCACGGCCCGTCGCTTGCACCAGGAAGGAGCCCGTATCGTTATTTTTGATCTCAATGCCCAGCGCGGGCAGGCCGTGGCTGACGAACTGGGCGATGCTGCATGCTTTGTGGCAGGCAGCGTTACCGAAGAGGCAGATGTCCAAAAAGCCGTGGATGAAGCCATCTCTCGTTTTGATGCGTTGCACATAGCAGTCAACACCGCGGGCATTGCCACGCCCGGGCGCATTCTGGGCAAGCATGGCCCGTTGGCCCTGGAAACTTTTGCCCGCGTCATTGCCATCAATCTGGTGGGCACGTTCAATGTGATGCGACTGGCCGCAGCAGCCATGCAGCAAAATCTGCCCCAGGATGATGGCGAGCGGGGTGTCATCATCAACACCGCGTCCATTGCCGCTTACGAAGGGCAAATCGGACAGGCTGCTTATGCTGCGTCCAAAGGTGGTGTGGTGGGCCTGACCTTGCCCGCAGCCCGCGATCTGGCCAAATGGGGCATCCGCGTGCTAACCATTGCTCCCGGCTTGTTCGACACGCCGCTGTTGGCGGGCCTGCCCGAACAAGTAAAGCTGGGATTGGGCCAGCAAGTTCCCTTCCCCTCCCGTTTGGGGCAACCTCCGGAATATGCTTTTTTGGTCACGCACATCATCGAAAACACATTGCTCAACGGCGAGGTGATTCGCCTGGATGGCGCCTTGCGCATGGGCCCGAGGTAGGGCGAAAAACGTCACAAGTTATCCGATTTTTGGTAGTGGTTCGAATTTGACTGACGCCATGGCATCTTGGTGGCAAAAAATGAGTAGAAGGCTCTCAACCGTGGTTGCATCAAATCGCGCAACATCAGTTACAAAAACAAAGATGGATGGCGTCAATCATTTCTTGGTCTCTAACTGTCGGAACACCAAAGCTTTTTCTCGCTTCAAATGTGCAGTCATTTAACAGTTATGTTATCCTTATAGTGGCGAAGAATTAAATACCAAGCTCATCCCCTTAATGCCATGGCAAAGCATAATCCTTACCCGTGACCAAACATTTATGGGTCTGTCTCTAAAGCAAAATGCCGCTAATGTTGAAAAAGCTATTCGCAGATAAACCTGGTTGTAAGCATTGCACTTAAGTAACTATTCACGTTCATCTGGAAAGAACTACTAGGCCACAAGACATGAAAAAAGGAAAGGAATCCCTTGTTGCCTTCCTTTTTCTTGGTGCCTTTGCGGCAAAATGTGGGCCAAGACCTGTTAAGTAAGTGATGCTATGAAAGTTGAAATGTAACGGTTCATCGCTATCCAGAACATACCACCAAGGTACAAAGAAAAAGGAAAGAAACCATCAAGAAAATCTGTGCCATCTGTGTAATCTGTGGTTGACATGGTTTAACCATAGAATCCAGAGCGCACCACCAAGAGCACCAAGAAAAATCTGCGAAATCTATGTCATCTGTGGTTACCATGACGAATTTTAGCGCCAAATCTATTTTCGCCGTTCGCCGGGATGCACAGCGCTTTTCTTAAGTTTCAAATGTGCATCTACTTAACAGCTTGCACTAAATGCTGAAAGCATCCTACGCATCGCTCAGCACTAACCCAAATTAAACCATCGTTTCAAAGTTCACCTCACTTCTCAACTACTTCCCCATCTCATCTTTTTTGTATCTAAGGAGGTCTTTCTAATGTCCATGAGTCGAAATCTCCCCCGAAGCATGGCGCTCATGCTACTGCTTTTGATGGCCCTGTCTTTCGCATCTGGCGGCACAGTTCAAGCTTCGCCTATGCATCAGGGGACAGGTGGTCTATTTCTTCCCGCACCAGATGCGCCGAATGTTACACTTAGCCCCACTGCCGTAGAATCTCGGCCCGTCTACATCGATTATCAAATCATCAGCACGGTAAAACCTGGTGATGCACTACCACTCAACCTATTTCCAGATACTGCCTACACTGCTGTCATCGATAGCATCCAATCAGGCGTGACGGGCGCTACGATTTGGACCGGACACCTGAAAAACGTAGAGATGAGTCTGGTGGTTCTGGTAATGAAAGATGGCGTTATGATGGGACAAATCTCCTCTCCAGAAGGTATTTACCAAGTTCGTTACGCACAAGAAAAACGTCATCAAATTCTTAAAATCGACCAATCAACCTACCCGCCAGAAATGGAACCCATCTCGATTGATAGCATTGAAGCAAGCATTCTTGCCCCAGTACTGGCTACCGACGCAGATGACGGCTCGTTGATCGATATTTTAGTCGTCTATTCCCCTGAGGCGAAAACCCAGGTAGGTAGTGCAACAGCTATCGAAAACCTTATTGAACTCGCCGTTGCTGAAACAAATGCCTCCTATGAAAACAGCCAAGTCTCTCAGCGTATCGCCTTAGTTCATGTAGAAGAAATCGCTGGGGCCGTCAATAACTTTGAAGATGACTTGCCAGCAATCCGGGATCCTAACGACGGCAAAATGGATAATGTCCACCCCATGCGCAATACCTATCACGCTGACAATGTGGTTCTGATTATCCATGACACCGATTATTGTGGTTTGGCATACCACATGAGCAGTGTCAATACCGGTTTTGAGTCCGATGCGTTTGCTACCGTTCACTGGGATTGTGCCACTGGCAATTACAGCTTTGGGCATGAACTTGGGCATAACATGGGCGCCCGGCACGATTGGTACGTCGATGATGGCACAACACCATACGGCTATGTGCACGGCTATGTGCATTCCAGCTATGACTGGCGAACCATCATGGCCTATGGTAACGAATGTTCTGATCATGGAACCAGTTGTACTCGCTTGCAGTATTGGTCGAACCCAGCAGTTAGCTATGGTGGCGCAGCAATGGGTGTCGCGGCTGGAACCAGCACCAGTTGCAATGCCGGTACATCTTATCCTCCGGGCTCCGAATGTGATGCTGATAATCACCTAACACTCGATACCACCGCCTCTACCACTGACCAATTCCGTAGCAGTGAATATGTGTGGGTGGGTAATACCACTGACTGGAATAGCGCCAGTAACTGGAACACCGAAGAAGGCGCTCCCGGCGCTACGACGACTGTTCATCGTGTGCCGCGCACCATTGACGATGTTGTTATTCCTTCATCTCCTGTGGGTGGCAACTTCCCCACCATTGCCGGCGGCACAGCCAATGTGCGCGATCTAACCATCGAGAACAACGCCCAACTTACTCTGAATAGTGGTACACTCAATGTGTATGGCAATTGGGAAGAAACGGGAAGTGGCCAGTTCAATGGACAGGGTGGCACAGTTGCCTTTGTGGGGAAGCTCCCACAAACAATCACGGCCAATGCCGCATCTGTGTTCCCCAATGTTACTATTGGCGATGGAACGGGCAATCAACTGGTGCTTCTGAAGAGTGATCTGGACATCAATGGCAATTTAGTCATTCAGGATAAAGCTTCCTTTAATGCCGATCTTTACACCATCGAAATTGCTGGTAATTGGACAGAAACAGGCACCTTTGTTTCCGGTACAAGTACTGTCATCTTTGATGGTGCTTCGCAGACAGTTGATCGTACAGTCACCACGCTTAGCATCATCGATGAAGCCTTCCATGATGCCGATAACGCAGGTGGTAGCTATAGCACTTCCAAACTTCCTAGTGGCTGGGTACGTGAACAAAGCTCAGGTAGCGGCTTTTTAGGCGGCAATGGTAATTGCGACGATGGCGCTGCTGTCAAGTGGAATAATAGTAGTGATGCTTGGCTTTTTACCACCAGCTTTCATCTTGAAGCAGGTGTAGATTACAGCCTTTCGTACAAATATCGGTTGCTGCAAGGTGGCGGTGCGAGCCAGGAATGGAGTACTTATATTGGTCAGCAGCAAAACTCTGCCAGCATGACACAACTTCTTGGCACAACCGGAGCAGTAGCACCATCAAACTGCACCACCAAGACAGAAAACTTCACTGTGGCAACTTCAGGGACTTATTACCTCGGTATTCGAGTCCAAGATGGAAGCGGCTCTAACTATGCCACGGTTGACGATGTTCTCCTGACTGGCACCTTCCGCCCGACGTTTTACAATGCCCAGATAAAGAGTACTGGTGCCACAACGTTCAACAAAGATGTTACCATTTGGAATGATTTATCGGTTTTTGCAAACGCAGTGCTTGATTTGAATGGCCATGATGTGACTGTCGATGGCTCAACAACGAACAATGGCAAGATCAAAAACACACTGCAAGTGAATGCCGGTAGCACAACGGAATTCATGCACATCAAAAACAAAGCTGGCAATGCCGATAAATACCATGGTGTTGACATTACCCCTTCAGGCTCCATGGGAGATGTAACGGTAGAAATCCGTGGCAATCAGAGCAAATGTAATGTGGGTGATGAAATCATCCATCGCTGCTACGATATTTCGCCTACCACATCAGCCAGTGCTACAATTAAATTCTGGTATCTGAATGCAGAACATGGGAACGAGACGGTTAGCCAGATGAAAGCGTATCACTGGAATGGTTCATCATGGGATACGCTTACTTCGACTCGGGGAACTACTAGCGGCTATGAATGGGTCGAGGCCTCGGGTGTGAGCAGTTACTCTCCCTTTGGCTTGGCTGATGGTAATCCTGCGCCCCCCACAACGGTAAAACTTGTTCAGATTCAGGGCAGGGAGCTGCAATCTATCACACTTCTCTTGGGTGGATTGTTGATGCTTGGTCTGGGGGCAGCCGCCTTGGGTTGGGCCAAGATGCGGCAAGCTGCCAACAAGTAGAACATCTTCGCCTTACAATTTCTCCTAATTCTCACATAAAAGAACCGCCGGATTCTTCTTTCCGGCGGTTCTTTTATGTTTACTGGGTAACATTCTTTGTTTTGCTCACAGATTCTCACAGAGAATGCACCAATCTCCCCTGAATCTCCAAATCCCACGCAAAAAACCCGCCGCCCTGCAGTAAATCGGTTGTTTTTTGCCGGGCGCCCGCCATCGTGCGCCCGCTCCCGCACATCATGCGCCCGCGTGCGCGCCCGCCCTCAACCGGCAACCCTGACCCGCACCCCGGGCTACCTGCAAAACAGCGGCGAATACAGAAAATCACGTAACTCCGAAACCGCCACATCCTCTCCACTTGGCTTACGCAGCCGTAAAACACCCTGCTGATGCGCACTTTTGGCAATGTTCAGACCATACAAAAAACTGCCATCGGAACAAAGCGCCAGACTGGTCATGGACCCGCGGCTCGAAAACGTGAACAACTCATGGATAACCGGAGACTCTCCAGCGTCAATTTGCGCCACCTGTGACAACGCACCTTGGCTGCTGGCATCTGCGGCAACAAAAACCAGTTGCGTATTGGCCAAACCATAGGCAGGAACTGGATTCCAGGTCGTTTGCGCCACCTGCAAGGAACGATGCGTTCGCGGGTCAAGCACCGAACCCACCATGGGAATCGCATCATCGTCAGCAGGAACCTTCGCAACCCTTTGCAGCACATGATGATCTGCCGTGCGATAAATGGCATCAGGACTGGTTTGCAACCTCATCCGAAAACCCTGAGTCGCGGGCACATACCAGGCATCGATAATCTCAGTATGATCAGGCGGCAGCAGCCAGGCGCCCGTTGTGCCCAGATTGGGGTCATAAGCCACGAGCCAATCCCGATTGCAGCGCACACTCTGCGTCCACAAAATAAGTGGCGGCTGCCCCGCACGAGAAAACGTCGGCGGCAGGTTGCCGGCCATAGCCTTGCGAGGCGTCGCCAGAACCATCTCATGGCCATCGGCCCATCGCTGCACCAGCGAAACATTGCTGTTAAGACCATTGATGCTTTGCTCATGCCGCCAAACCAACATATCGGCATCAACATCCATGGCCGAAACCTGCAAAATAGGTGGAAGCACCCCTTGCAGCAGAACAAGAGATTCAAAAACCAGACGCCGATTTTGCTCCAGCCAGCGTCCTTGCACCTGCACCTGGCTGCCCGAAGCCACGCAATCAAAATCCAGCACCGAGCCATCCATCAGCGTCAAACCAGCATCCGCTGACGCTTGCAACAAAAGCACCTCACCTTGCGCAGTCTGAGCCAGCACACGTCCGTGGGCATCGGGCGTCGTGGTCAGCAGGGTGAGAGATGTGGGAGCAGGCGCGTGACTGGCTTTCGGGGGTGAGGGCTGCCCGGCATCCGGCTGCATCATCAGGGCCCGCGCAGCCCCCTCCAACTGCTCAGCCTGCAAACCCGCCACCACCTCATAAGCTTCATCCCAAGAGTCGCTGGCGGTCAGAGCATGATGCAGCGCAAAAAGCGCGTCCGGGCCCGATTCACGCAGCAGCCAGACCATCATCAGCCGGGCCGCAATATCGGGCGCATCGGGCGGCAACTCGGCAACAACCGTTGGCGGCAAACCTGTAATAGGCGAAACCCACTGCCCCTTCATCTTGTCAGCCCAGACTGTTAATCTAGCTCGACTTACATCCCCCACGGCCCAATGCCAGGCCAATACATCATCCATGGCCAACTGCAAACGCTGAGCCGCGGGCAGCTCTGATGTGATTGGACTTTGATCGCGAGCCTCCCGAATAACCTGCTGCGCCAGCGCCAGACGCAACTGCTGCTGAGGCGAAAGATCGCGGGCCGCGGCAATAAAATCCACATGCGGCGAATTGACAATCAACGCCATACCCACTCGGGCCCGATGCACCAAATCATCAAACTCCTGAGGCACAATAGCAATGCGCTGTGTCGGAAAATCAAGCCCCATCCGCTGCATCGCCTCCATGAGCCCGGGCAAATCAGCCATCAGATTCCGGGCAAAAACTTCATCCTTATCCCAAAACACCATCTCCACCCCAGAAGTCAGCGTGGTGCGCTGCTGCAAGCCCCAGCCCCGGGCCTCCAGCGGCGCCCGACGCCAATCCCTGCCCGCATACAAGCGATAGTGCCGTACCTGCGCCACGCCATCCACCAGCAAATGCACTCTGGCATTAGCGCCATCATAATCCACCGATTCCACTACAACCTCGGGCTCAGACAAACCGCGACGGGCCCGGACACTGGAAAGATAACGAAACCGCCAACTATCGGGCGCTCGCGGATCCAGCATGTCGGGCGCAGCATTGATGCCCCCCAACGCCCGCACATACTCCTCCTGCCGCACCACCTCTGCCAAATCTCGCTCCAACTGCCGATGCACCGCATAATAGCGCCAGCCGATAACCGCAGCAATGACAGCAGCCAGCGCGGCCAGCACTGCCAAACTCTTCAACAGAATCTGCAACCAACGCCGCATAGGCTTCTGCGTCGAAATAACGATGACTTCTTCTTCAGGAGACAAATAACTCATAAGATGCGATGTGGACAAGCCAGGAGCAACAACAATAAAAAGACAAACTGCAAACGCCATACTTCAGGTCATGGCAACCATTCAGATAAAGCCTTGCAGAACGCTCACTAATAATAGCATAACTCCCATCCAGCCCCATGCCCGTCATCCCCAAAAGCGAGCCTGGCGTGGTACAATGCTGAACATCACATAAACACCGGAGGCACAATTTATGACTGCATGGCTGGAACGCTCCAGCAAAGTTTTGTTGGAGTCACCATGGCTCAAAGTCTCTTGCAAAAGCTTCGAGCTGGACAATGGCGCCACCATCCCCGAGTATTACATCATCGAGAAACAGGATTCGGCCATGGCCATTTGTTATCTCGAAGATGAAGATCGCTTTATTCTGGTGCGCCAGTATCGGCCCGGCGTTGGCAAATCCACCACCTGTCATCCCGGCGGCCTGCTGGATGCCACCGACGCATCGCCGCTAAAAGGCGCACTGCGAGAATTGCTGGAAGAAACAGGATACCAGGCATACAAAACAGTACATTTAGGCAGCTTTGCGCCTGCACCCGCCTTTTGGGTAAATCATGTCCACATGTATCTGGTCTATTGCCGTAGCGTCACGCGCACAGCGGCCACGCCCGAACCCACCGAAGACCTGGAAATCGTCAGCATCGCCCGCACCGACCTGCTTTCGTTGGTCAACTCGGGCGAAATGGACTGCATCCCCTGTTCGCTGGGCAGCTACCGCGCACTGGAAGTGCTGGCACAAGACTCGACAGCAGTACTTAGCCGGAACAACTAAGCACAAAAATCTACATTTTTCACGAAGTTATCCGGTCTTTCATCCATTTGGGGCGCACATGCCAAAAACGGGGCAGCGCGCGCTCCCAATCCTGCAAAAGCTGGATTGCCAGCGGGCTTTGCGTGTGCGCAGCGTGCGCTTCTACCAACTCCCGTAGCAGCGTGGCAGCCGCATCCTCTTCGACTCGGGTGGCATAAACCAACTCGCTGTTCAACCGGGCCGGAAAACGGGGAGCGGCCTCATCATCCAGCACAAAAACCTGACCGCCCGTCATGCCTGCGCCAAAATTATTGCCCGTGGGGCCCAAAATCACCACCACGCCACCCGTCATGTACTCGCAGCCATGATCATCCACCCCCTCCACCACCGCCCGAGCACGGCTGTTGCGCACGGCAAAACGCTCACCTGCCCGTCCCGCGGCAAAAAGCGCACCACCTGTCGCACCATACAAACAGGTATTGCCCATGATGTACTGCGCATGCCAGGGGAAGATCGCCTCATCTTCCGGGCGCAGGGTGATGACCCCACCTGCCAACCCCTTTCCCACATAATCATTGGCCTCGCCCATCAAATTGAACTGCAAGCCCTGGATTAGAAACGCACCAAACGATTGCCCCGCACTGCCGCGAAAAGTTACATCGATGGCCCTTTGCGGCAGCTCGGTGTAGCCCAATTGCGTCAGGCGCCCACTAACCCGAGCCCCCACCGCCCGATCGGTGTTGTAGATGGGAAACTCCCGGTGCATGGGAATTTTATCCAGCGCCAGCGCAGCCAAAGCAGCCTCGGCCACACGGTTGCCCAACGCATTGGGGGCATCATAATCGGGCCAAACTTTGAAATGCCGGGCGCTGCGAGGCTGCGGCTGAGCCAGCAATGGACTCAAATCCAGCGAATCCAGCGCCGCATCCCCCGTGCGTTTTTGCGTGAGTAAATCGGTGCGACCAATGACATCTTGCAAACGATGATATCCCATTGCGGCCAGCAACTCCCGCACCTCTTGGGCGATGAAGGTGAACATCGCCATCACATGCTCCGGTTTACCCGGAAACTTGGCCCGCAGCTTGGGATTTTGCGACGCCACGCCCACCGGGCAAGTATTGCGGTGGCATACCCGAGCCATGATACAACCCTCTGCAATCATGGCCAGCGTGCCAAATGAAACCTCATCCGCGCCCAGCAGCGCAGCCAGCAGCACATCACGTCCGCCACGAATACCCCCATCGGTACGCAGGATGACCCGCTGCCGCAGGCCGTTCATACGCAACGCCTGCTGCGCCTCGGCCAGACCAATCTCCCAGGGCACGCCCGTATGTTTGATAGAGGTCAGCGGCGATGCACCTGTCCCCCCGTTGCTGCCCGAAATGAGAATGCTGTTGGCCCGGCCTTTGGCCACGCCGGCAGCAATAGCTCCTACCCCGGCCTGGGCGACTAATTTGACCGAGATGTTGGCTTCGGGGTTGATTTGTCGCAAATCGTAAATGAGCTGCGACAAATCTTCGATGGAATAAATATCGTGATGCGGTGGGGGCGAAATCAGGGGTACGCCCGGCGTGGTTAAACGGATGGAGGCAATGAGGTCTGTCACCTTGTGCCCCGGCAAATGCCCGCCCTCACCCGGCTTGGAGCCCTGCGCCATTTTGATTTGTAGCTCTTTGGCCGAGATGAGATACGCAGGAGTCACGCCAAAACGCCCGGAGGCAATTTGCTTAACAGCGCTGTTGCCCTCTGCTCCCAGGCGGGCCTCAGCCTCGCCCCCTTCGCCGCTGTTGGAAGCCGCGCCCAGCCGGTTCATGGCAATGGCCAACACCTCGTGGGCCTCGGGACTGAGTGCGCCCATCGACATGGCCGCGGTGCTAAACCGGCGCACCAGCTCAGCCACAGGCTCCACCTCGTTCAGAGGAATAGATTTGCGGTCAGAGTGGATGCTGAGCAGGTCGCGCAGGTCGGTGGCAGGCTTTTGGGCCAAACGCTGGCTGTATTGACGATAACGGGCATACGCAGCCTCGAAGTTTTCCTCCAGCGCCGCGGGCATACGCACTGCCTCGTGCAGAATGTCGATAATCTCGGGCGTGAGCGCATGAACCTCGCCTTGGCGTCGATATTTGAACTGTCCCCAATGCTCCAGTTTTTCGCTGGGTGAACGATAGGCCAATTGATGCCGATAGAAAAGATCGCTGGCCAACTTGTCGAAACCAATGCCACTGAGACGATTGGGAGTTCCGGTAAAGCAACGCTGCACCACAGCATCATCCAGGCCGATAATCTCGAAAATTTGGGCCCCGGTATAACTTTCTACCGTGCTGATGCCCATTTTGGACATAATTTTAAGCAGGCCCATCTCCAGCGCCCGCAGATAGTTTTTACGCGCGGTTTCAGGGGAATCGACACCTTTTAGCCGTTGGTCAGTAGCCAGATTACTGACAGTATCCAGCGCCAGCCAGGGATGCACTGCGTTGGCGCCATAGCCGATGAGCGCGGCCAGGCGATGCACGCTGACCACATCTCCAGCCTCTACCAGAATGCTGCCCCGGGTGCGCATGCCCTGGCGGATGAGATGTTGATGCACCGCGCCCACAGCCAGCAGCGCCGGCGCGGGCGCACGGGTGGGCCCGATGTTACGATCGCTTAGCAAAATCAGGTTGTGTCCGTGCGCAAAGGCTTCTTCCGCCTCCTGGCTGATGCGATCCAGCAGGTTGGTGAGCCCTGCCTCGCCCTCCACCACCGGAAAGGTGATGTCGATTTCGACCAATGAGAAGGGCAGACCATCGTGCGAATCATCGAAATGGGTGTGGCGGTCGCGGCGCAGTTGCCGCAAGAGTTGTAGGGTTTTAGCATCCAGGACCGGGGTTTTCAGGCTGATGAGACGGGCGTGGCGCGGGGTTTCATCAAAAATGTTGCGCCGCGTGCCTAGCAACATGCGCAACGACATGACCATTTTTTCCCGCAGGGGGTCGATGGGGGGATTGGTGACTTCGGCGAAGCGCTGATAAAAGTAGTGGTACAGCGGGCGTGGCAGATGCGACATCACCGCGGGAGGTGTGTCATCGCCCATGGCGCCGGTGGGCTCTTTGCCGCCGATGGCCATAGGTTTGAGCATGGCGCTGACCGATTCAACAGTGTGTCCAAAGGCCTGCTCCAGGGGCATCAGGTCGGAGATGCTGGTGTCGGAGGGGTCGAAGAGGGTGCCTTCTTCGTAGATGGGGATTTCGGGATGGGCGGCATCGCCATTTTCGTGGGGGATGCGCCGGATGGCCTGGGCCAGTTCATCAATTTTGTAAAAGTTGCTCTTGCTCCACTGGGCGTAGGGACGCCGTCGGCTTACTTCCTGCTTGGTTTCATCGTTGAGCAGCAGCCGCCCGCGGAAGATGTCTACCAGAAGCATTTGACCCGCGCCCAGTTTGCCCCGCCGCACAATCTGGCTAACCGGGATGGGCACAGCGCCGACTTCGGAGCTGGCAATGAGCAGGCCCTGGGAGGTGCGTTGGTAGCGCAGCGGGCGTAATCCATTGCGATCCAGCGAGGCACCGGCAACGCGGCCATCGGTAAAAACCAAGGCTGCGGGGCCATCCCACGGCTCTGAGAGGGCGGCATGATAGCGATAAAAAGCACGCAGTTCGGGCGGCATGGCTTTGTTGTTTTCCCAGGCCTCAGGTGTAAGCATCATCACCGCGTGGCGCAGGTCGCGGCCATTGCGCACCAGGGCCTCTACTGCGTTGTCCAGCATGGCGCTATCGGAGCCTGTTTCATCCAGGATGGGGATGATGGCTTTGCCCCAGGCATCCTCTTGCAATGCCCCGGCTCGGGCCCGCATCCAGTTGACATTGCCCTGGATGGTGTTGATTTCGCCATTGTGTCCCAGCAGGCGGAAGGGCTGGGCCCGACGCCAGGTGGGTACGGTGTTGGTGGCGTAGCGTTGATGATAGAGGACGATGGCGCTGCGGTAGTCGACATCAGCCAGATCTGGATAGAAGTTGGTAAGTTGCGAGCCCAGCATGAGTCCTTTGTAGACGATGGTGCGGCTGGAAAAGGATGAGATGTAAATGTCCAGGCCAGCGGCGGCAAATTCCCGCTCGATAGCCTTGCGGGCCAGGAAGAGGGTTTTTTCGAAGGGACGGTTGCGGTCCAGGAAGTCGGGGCGGGTCACAAAGGCTTGCCAGATTTCGGGCCGGGAGCTTTCGGCCACTGCACCCAGGGCATAAACGTTGACCGGTACTTGCCGCCAAGTGAGCATATCCAGTCCCAGAACTTGCAGCTCGTTGTGAACAATTTGTTGCCACGGGCCCGAATTCATCCCCTGGGGAACAAAGAAGACGCCCGCGGCCAAATCGCCATATTTCATTTGCGGCAGTCCCAGCAGACGGCCAAAGAAACGGATGGGGATTTGAGTGAGGAGTCCGGCGCCATCGCCAGTTCCTGAGTCGGCTGCCACGCCTCCGCGGTGTTCCATGCCTGCCAGGGCCTCTACGGCCAGAGTAACAAGTTCATGGCTGCGGCGTCCCGGAATGTCTGCGATGAGGCCGATGCCGCAGGCGTCTTTGTCGTAGCTGGTGTTGTGCAGGGGGAGCGGTGTGGAATGAGGGCGATGTGCAAGCATAAAGGGCTCCGGGAAAGGCGAATAGTTACGAAATGCGTAACGACTAAGTGGTTTGCAATAAGTTTCCTAATTCCAAATTGCGAGCTTGTCATTTTTCCATGACGAAGATGGACCCAATTAGACGAATATCAAAGCCTGCTTTTTAGGGCAGAAAAGTCGCACATCAGGTTCTCTTTGTGCCTTTGTGGCTTCGTGGCTTAGTGGTTTCTAGCCGGGCTACCTTAGTGTCGTAACCGAAATGCAAAGAATGGGAGGGAAGGTGGCAGTGTCAGGTGAAAAAGGAAAGCCCCTGGTTGCGAGGTGCGACCAGGGGCGACATTGCCAGGTTGTTTTGTTGATTTTATTTTATCATAGCTATGGGGACGGAGCAAATGAGTCTGTGTTGGGGATTGGGCTGTTGCTGGCGCTCGGAGGCGCGGGCGCATGATGCGCGGGCGCATGATGCGCGGGCGCGAGGGTGACTTGGGTGTCGTAGAAGGTGGGACTGCCGCCCATGTCGGTTTGGGCTTGCGAGGTGAGCCAGTTGATGTTGCGGGTGTCGGGGCTGAGTTTGGCCCACCAGATGGTGGGGGTGAGCAGGGTTCCGGGGATGATGTCGGTGGTAACGCGGGCGCTGAGCTGGATTCGGCCGTGCTGGTTCTGGAGGATGACAGTTTGGCGGTGGTGGATGTTGCGGGCGCGGGCGTCGTCGGGATGTATCCACACCAGGGGTTCTTCTTCGCGGTGTCGAAAGCGCTTGAGGTTGGCGAAGGTGGTGTTGAGGAAGTTGTGGGCGGGTGGGGAGATGAGGGTGAGTGGGGCGTCGGGGGTTGGTGTGCTGTTGGCGGTTTGTGGCGCTTGCAGCCAGTTGGGAGGCGTCCAGGTTGGCAGGGGCGGGTAGCCGTCGTCGGCCATTTGTTGGCTATAAAGTTGGCATTTGCCATCGGGGGTCGGAAAGCCGCGGGCAAAGGGGGTGTAGGGTTGGGGCAGATTGAGACGGACAAAGCCTTCATTCAGCAGGCGCTGCCAGGTGATGGTTTGCATGGTGGGGTCGGTTTGGCTGGCCAGGAAGTTTTGCAGGAGGGTGGTGTCATCTTGCCGGAAGTGGGCATCGGTGAAGCCCATGGCCCGGGCAAGGTGACGGAAGATTTCGCTGTTGGGCAGGCTTTGGCCCACCGGGGCGATGGCGGGACGGTTGAGCGCGAGGTAGGTGTGTCCGTAGGGTTTGAGGATGTCCCAGTGTTCGAGCTGGGTGGTGGCGGGCAACAGGTAGTCGGCGTAGTCTGCAGTGTCGGTCTGGAAGTGTTCGAGGACGATGGTAAGCAGGTCTTCGCGAGCCAAACCGGCGTGAACGGCGTTTTGATCAGGCGCCACCGCGGCGGGGTTGCTATTGTAGATGATGAGGGCTTTGATGGGCGGGCCGGCCTCTGCGGGTGCGGGGCTGGGGTCGATGGGTCTGGGTGCATGATGGGCGCGGGCGCGGCGGGCGGGATCAAGGCTGAGTGCGTCGCCCAGGCGAATCATGTTGAGGGTGCGGGGTTGTTGGCCGTGCAGAAGGTCGGGGCGTTTGAGGGGGGTTTTATCCAGATGAAAGGCGCCGCTGCTGCTGAGCAGGACGCCTCCGCCTGGGTAACGCCAGTGGCCGACCAACGCGGGCAGTGTGGCGATGTTCCGCACGGCCATGCCGCCGGCGGCGTGGCGTTGCAGGCCATAGTTGATGCGGATGGCAGCGGGCCGGGCCGCTGCGTAGGCTTTTGCCAGGGAAATGATGCGCTGGGCGGGGATAGTGGTGATGTTTTGGGCCCACGCGGGTGTAAAATCTCCAATATGGTTTTGTAGTTGCTCGAAGCCGGTGGTGTACGCCCGAACGTAGGGCTCGTCGATGAGGTTTTGGGTGATGATGACGTGCATCATGGCCAGGGCCAACGCGCCATCGGTGCCGGGGCGGATGGGGATCCATTCGTCGGCGGCGCGGGCGGTGCGGGTGCGAGCGGGGTCGATGACGATGACGGGGGCGCCTTTTTTGCGGGCCTGCTGGATGAAGGGCCACAGGTGCATGTTGCTGCTGAGGATGTTACTGCCCCAGATGAGGATGAGGCGGGCGTGGGCGAAGTCTTCGGGCGCGGGCCCGATGACGCGTCCGGTGACATATTGAAAGCCTTCGAAGCCTGCTTCGGAGCAGATGGTGCGGGCGAGACGGGTGGCTCCCAGGCGGTGGAAGAAGGGTTTGGCCATGCCTTCACCTTGCAGCAGGCCCATGGTTCCGGCGTAGGAGTAGGGCATGATGGCCTCGGGCCCGTGGCGGGCGCTGATGGCTTGCAGGCGGGCGCTGATTTCGGCCACAGCCTGCTGCCAGCTAATGGGCCGAAATTGTCCTGCGCCTTTGGGGCCCACACGTTTGAGGGGCGTGGTGAGGCGGTCGGGATGGTAGGTGCGCTCCAGGTAGCGATCTACTTTGCCGCACAGCCGTCCCTGGGTGATGGGATGCTGGGGGTGGCCCTGGATGCGGATGGCGCGTCCGGTGGCGGGGTCAGTGGTGATTTGCCAGGAGCAGGTGTCGGGGCAGTCGTGCGGGCATACGCCGGTGATGGTAGGCATGGTGGATATTGGAGATTCGGTGCTGGAGTTTCGCGGCGGTAACGATTTACGCATTTCTTCACCCGTATTGTCCGTTCGCTGCGGTTAGGGCTGTTTTTTGCGGGGGATGGGCGTGGTGCGCTGCTCGCAAAATTTGGGCGCGGGCGCACTGCATGCAATGAGCAGGAACAGGGCGAGAAGGATAGGCAGCGCCAGCCAGCGGGAGGTCATCACA
Source organism: uncultured Caldilineales bacterium (assembly GCA_964565065.1). Classification (GTDB taxonomy): domain Bacteria; phylum Chloroflexota; class Anaerolineae; order J102; family J102; genus M2005. Next base: position 56,019 of record CAZMDD010000132.1, read on the forward strand.
TCGCCTCGAAGGAAAGAGTCGCCAAAGACCGGGGTGAAAAGATCATTGCCATTGTAGCATGGCGTGCATGTCGGGCCAAGAGCCAACCGCCTCGAGGGCGGGGCTTTTCAAAGTCGCACCGTGGACGCGTCGCTGGTTCACAGACCCGGCTCGAAACACTCTTCTAGCCTTGCGCTAAGGCGAGTCTGTCCCCTGGCGAAGCGCCCTTTGGGCTAGATCTACGGTCGTCGGAATGACGTGTCCACCTGACTTTGAAAAAGCCTTGATTTCGGGGGTGGGCGAGTTGACGACGTAATTGAGGAGCTGTATGATAGTTATCTTGATCCCCTGACCTGACTACCGCCAATCTTGCAGAAAAAATTTGCATGGCTGATTTCTGGCTCTGGGGCAAAAAGTTCATCGATACTCAGGAGGTTTCATGGAATCCCCGAACAATCAAACTTCACCCTATCACAATCCTGTAACCCTGCTGCAGCGGCTCATTCAGTTCGATACCACAAACCCTCCCGGTCGCACCACTGAATGTATCGCCTTCATCAATAACCTGCTTACCGAGGCCGGGATCGAGACCAGGATTCTCTCCAAGTCACCGGAACGCCCCAACCTCATCGCCCGGTTATCCGGTCATGGCAATGCGCCACCGCTACTTCTCTATGGCCATGTAGATGTCGTCACCACCGAGAACCAGCAGTGGCGATATCCTCCATTCGAGGGGAAAGAGACTGAAGGCTTTATATGGGGGCGTGGCGCCCTGGATATGAAAGGCGGCGTGGCCATGATGCTGGCTGCGTTTCTGCGCGCCAAGCGAGAGGACCTGAAGCTGCCGGGCGACGTTATCTTCGTTGCAGTAAGTGACGAAGAAGCAGGTGGTGATTTTGGGGCCAGATTCCTGGTGGAAGAACATGCAGATCTCTTCACCGGCGTACGCTATGCCATCGGCGAATTCGGCGGGTTCACGCTACATGTAGGCAATAAGCGATTTTACCCAATCCAGGTCGCTGAGAAACAAATCTGTTGGATGAAAGCGACTTTCCGCGGGCCTGGTGGCCATGGCTCCATGCCCGTGCGCGGCGGAGCGATGGCCAAGATGTCTGACTTTCTTCGGAAAATTGATCGCCATCGTCTGCCCGTTCACATTACACCGGTGGCGCGTGCCATGCTTAAAGCAATGGCATCCTCTCTTGGCGGGTTAAATGGCCTGATGCTTGGCCAATTAACAAATCCCATCTTGACCGATAAAATGCTTGATTTGCTTGGCGAGCGTGGCCGTGTCTTTGATGCAATGTTACACAACACGGTCAGTCCCACGATCTTACATGGTAGCAATAAGATCAATGTGGTGCCTGGTGCGGCGTCGGTGGAGCTGGATGGACGATTGCTCCCCGGCTATAAACCAGACGATATGATTGCCGAGTTGCGCCAAATCGTCGGAGACGAGGTTGAACTGGAAGTGATGCGATATGATTTGGGCCCAGCCGAATCTGACATGGGACTATTCGACATGCTGACTGACACCTTGCGTCAGCTTGATCCCGAGGGCGTTCCAGTTCCTCTTCTACTGAGCGGCGTGACAGATGGACGCTTCTTCTCTCGGCTTGGCATTCAGACCTATGGCTACTTGCCCATGCCTCTGCCCGAGGACTTCAATTTTACGCGGACAATTCATGCAGCAGACGAACGTATTCCAGTTGAGGCGTTGGATTTTGGCGCAAATGCCCTTTACAAAGTCTTACAACGTTTCGGTGCATAGACTCTTTTTGAGTTACTACTAAGGTAGCGCGGCTAGAAACCACTAAGACACGAAGCCACAAAGGCACGAAGGAAAGAAAAAGGTTTGAAATGCTTGGTGTTCTTAGTGTCTTTGTGCCTTTGTGGCGATTGAAGTCGGGTACGTTAGTCGTTACCATGGAAGTCTTTGAAGATACACTTTTTCCGTCGCCGTCGTTGTCTGGCCAAGAGTTCCCCATCCGTACTTCCACTTCTCGTCCCAACTGCTGCACCGCCATCTCCCGCACCTGCTCCAGACTCTCCTGAGTGTGGTTTGGTTGGTCGATGCTACCTACTTTACTCGGATTCCAGCCGCTTTCAT
>CAZMDD010000133.1:0-3651 GCA_964565065.1 uncultured Caldilineales bacterium
ACGACTAACGTACCCGACTTCAATCACCACAAAGGCGCAAAGACACTAAGAACACCAAGCATTTCAAAGCTTTTTCTTTTCTTCGTGCCTTTGTGGCTTCGTGTCTTCGTGGTTTCTAGCCGGGCTACCTTAGTCGTAACCTAAATTCGAGATTTTCATGCCATTATCACCTACCATGCAACATCTTTGGGCCACATTGCAGGCCCGCAAAACCGAAATGCCCGAGGGCAGCTACACTGCGTATCTCTTCAAAAAAGGGGAGAACGAAATCCTGAAAAAAGTTGGTGAAGAAGCAGTAGAGGTCATCATTGCAGCTCAAGCCGAAGGCGATGAGCGCGTGATTTACGAATCTGCCGACTTAATCTATCATCTGCTGGTGTTGCTGGCCGCCCGTGGTCTCAGTTGGGAACAGGTCGAAGCGGAGCTTGCCCGTCGATTTTAGTGCCCCATGTTGGTGTTGATTCGTCCCGGCCCGGCTTCACATCCTGGCTCAACTGGAATTCAGGGGGTGATAGGCCGGGCGGATTCGCAATCCGCCCTGGGAGCCCCCGCTCTTGAGCCGGATCCGTGCTCCGGCGGCTTGACAGCGCCAGCCCCTCTGAAATCCAAAAGAGCCCACATCCTGAATCTCTCTAAAAAGGAATCCTCTCATGCGCATCACTGTTATTCTGGCAATTTTTTTGCTGCTATTGGCCGCTTGTGCCGGTGCGCCCAACGTGCAGCGTGATGACAATGGCAATATGTTCGGCATCGCTGCGGTGGAGCATGTTTCGGTGCGCGTGGCATCGGGCCCGTTGCCCCATCCAATCGTCATCACGGCCCAGGGCACTTTGCCCGACACCTGCACGCAGTTGGACGCAGTGACCTTGCCCGATGATACCGAGCATCTGCAAATCTCGCTGACCACTATGCGAGCTTCGGGACAGCCCTGCAAAAAGCAAAAACAGCCTTTTAGCAAAGAAATCGTATGGCAGGGGCTGGGTTTGCGCCAGGGCGAGCATGTTATTACGGTCAATGGCGTGCAAGCCGTTTTTGTGTTGGAAGAAGATAACCTTGCTCCTACACCCACGCCAACCAGTACTCCCCTGCCGCCGGTGCTGCTCCCTGCCATCGAGCCCACAGCCACGCCCGCGCCTACAGCAGTCACTGCGGCGGCTGCCTCGCCCGAATCCTCCTGTACTCACCGCATCACCTTTGTCTCCGACATCACAGTTCCCGATAAGAGTAAAATCGCGCCTGCGGCCCGGTTCACCAAAACCTGGCGTCTGCGCAACAGTGGCACTTGTACCTGGACAGAGGATTATCAACTGGTTTTTGCGGGCCAGGAACGCTTATCGGGCCCCGAAAGTCAAGCCCTGGGCCAAGTTGTCAAACCTGGTAAGACTATCGATATTTCGGTGAGCCTGGTTGCGCCATCCAACAAAGGGACATACGCCAGTAGTTGGCTGTTGCAGACGCCGTCGGGCCACAAATTCGGGCTGGGAAAGGATGGTCGAACGCCCTTCTGGCTGAAAATTCGTGTCCCCCGCGACGCTCCTAGCCCAGAGGATGCCGTGGGCAGCATTGGAGGCACGGTGTGGCATGATTTGTGCGCGTCCAATCTGGCTACGGCTGAATCCTTGCCGCCCGGTTGCGACATCGCACCTCAGGGCGGTGTTCGGGCCGATGGCGTGCATCAACCTGATGAGCCCCCCATTGTGGATGCTGAAGTCTCGTTGGGACTGGGAGCTTGTCCTGCCTCGGGCCTGGCCGTGGTTCGCTCAAATTCAGCGGGTCGCTTTGTTTTTGAACATCTCAAGGCTGCCACCTACTGCCTGAGCATCGATGCCAGCAGCGAGCACAACCACTTCATCTTTATTCCGGGCCAGTGGACAACGCCACCCGCGGGGCAGATCACCGTGAAACTGGGCCCGGGCCAGGCGTTAGCGCAGTTTGATTTTGGTTGGGATTACGAGATGGCTCCATGATCGAAATCGAATTGAAATATCGATTGTCCAATGCCGCAGCGCAACAGTGGCTCAGGCGACAGCGCCTGGGCCCATACATCCTGTTAGCTCTGGGCAGCAAGCAGGTGACAGATACTTATCTGGATACGCCCGATAACGTGGTGGCCCGAGCGGGCTATGCGCTGCGGCATCGGCAAAAAGAGGGAAAAAAACTGTTGCAGCTTAAACGGCTGTCGCCCGCATCCCACAGCTTGCACCGTCGTCAGGAACTGCACATTTTCACCGAGCATCCCTTTATGCCCGGGCGTTGGCCCGATACGCCCGAGGCCCGTTTCTTGCGGCAAATTATTGGCGATGCGCCCTTGCAGCCATTGTTCACGCTTCAGCAGCAGCGGCACGAGGCGCACATCAGCCAACCTAACGCGTTCCCCTTTGCCTTGCTCAGCCTGGATGATGTGCGTTGGCTCGCGGGCAAGCGTGAGGCGCGGGCGTGGGAGCTGGAGATCGAATTGCTGCCTTCGGGCCACGAGGCTCAGCTACGCACGTTGGCTACCTTGCTGCAAGATGAGCCAGACTTGGTCCCGCAGCCTATCACCAAATATGAACGAGGGCTGGCCATGCTGTCTCGGGCGTAGGGCTGTGCGGGGAATTTGAAGCACAGGAGAAGAGAAGCTGCCTGAATGCCGGGCATTAAAAGAGAGCGGGCGCCCGCGCCAAATATCCGCACCGACCACACTTAGCATCTGCGCTGAAAAAAACAAATTACACGTGGTTTTGAGTCATTACAGAGAGAGCAAGGGCCATCAACATAATGCCGTCAATCAAAATCAACAACCACGCAACAGCATGCTTTTCTTTTTGGCTAAGATAGCACGCCAATAAGAAAGAGATGGGCATAAAAAGGGATACCTTCCAAACCATACCTGCTCCTCCCATAAGATACAATGAAAACGGGAGAGACAAAATGCTTGCTGCAATCAAAAAACGGCATGAATGCTTGAGCATGCCCACAATAGCTATAAGCAAGGCCGCCATAACCATTGGCCATCCAAACATAATCACGACAATGGCTTCCATATACCACACTCCTGTAACCAACGCTAATGAGCTGTTCACCCGCGGGGCAAATGTTCGCCAAACGCAGCTTTGCCATGATGAAACTGCGTTTCTCGCGCCGTCTACCCACCGCCACAGGCGGGTAGATTTAACGGGTTGGGTGTGCTTTCATCGTGTGCAGCTCAAACAGCATTTTGGACTTCACGAGAAAACATTCACTCACGATTATACAGACGCCCGAAATATCTCCCTGGGTGGGGTGTTATACGGGCAATCGACATTGAAATTTGCCGGTTATGCTAGGAAAGTTGAAATGTAATGGTTCATCGCTATCCAGAGCATACCACCAAGAGCACCAAGGCACGACGAAAAACGGTATAAATCTGTGACATCTGTGCCATCCGTGGTTGCCATGACGACGAACCCATTTTCGGCGTTGGCCGAGATACATAGGCGCTTTTTCAAGTTTCAAACGCACAATTACCTTAAACCATATCAAAGTCCAATCATCGTGTCAAACCTTTGTGCTACGCTGCCAGTATCGTCCCCGCGGCCCGCGCCGGACGCCCACACGCCCCCGCCCGCCTGACGCCTAACCGCCCCCGCCCGAGACTAAAGCCACGGGCTACCGTTGCCAAGCCCCGCTGGG
>CAZMDD010000134.1:0-12630 GCA_964565065.1 uncultured Caldilineales bacterium
CTGGGAGATTTTTATGAGACCTTTGATGACGACGCCAAAATCGTCTCGGAGGTGTGCGAAGTTACCCTCACCAGCCGCCCGGTAAGCAAGGGGCAGCGGGTTCCTCTGGCCGGTGTGCCCTGGCACGCGGCTGAAACCTACCTGGCCAAGCTCATCCGCGCCGGCTACAAGGTGGCGGTGTGCGAACAAGTGGGCGAGGTGGGCAAAGGGTTGGTGGAGCGGGATGTGGTGCGGGTCATCACCCCTGGCACGCTGGTTGAGCCCGCTTTGCTGGATGAACGGCGCAACAACTACATCGCGGCCCTCATCTTCGAAGGAGGCAAACGCGCAGGGGTGGCCTATGCCGATGTGACCACCGGCGAATTTGCCGTTACCGAAATTCGGGGGGAGGAGGTGGCGCGCCGGGCCCGAGAAGAACTGGCACGTCTCTCCCCCGCCGAACTGCTCATCCCCGACACCGGGGGCTATCCGGGCCTGGAAAATTTTACCATCACCCCTTATGAGCCGTGGCGATTTGAAACCGAAGCCGCACGTCAGGCATTGCTGGCCTATTACGATGTGCAATCGCTGGACGCGTTCGGCTGCGAGAACAAACCCCTGGCCATCAGCGCCGCGGGTGGGCTCATCCATTACCTGCACGAGACGCAAAAACAGGCGTTGGGACATTTACAACCCCTGCACACCTACACCACCGATGATTATATGCTGCTGGATCTGGCCACCCGCCGCAATCTTGAGCTGGTAGAAACGTTGCGCGAGGGCCAGCGCAAAGGCTCTTTGCTGTGGGTACTGGATCGCACTCAGACACCCATGGGGGGACGCTTGTTGCGCAAGTGGGTGAATCAGCCTTTGCTGGATGTGGCCCGCATCAACCAGCGCCTGGATGGCGTGGAAATTTGGGTCCATGCCGCGCTGGAGCGGGCCGAGCTGCGGCAGGCGCTGAAATCGGTGCGAGATATCGAGCGTTGGGCCAATCGCTGCACTCAGGGCATTGCCACCCCGCGCGATCTCATGGGGCTGCGCGAAAGTTTACGGGCCCTGCCCCGGGTACGAGAAATTGCGGCCCGGCTGGAGCAAGAGATGGGCGTGCATCTCAACGAAGCCATCCTGCACCTGCTGGAAACCGCCATTGCCGAAGACCCACCCGCCACGCTGGCCCATGGCGGCGTCATTCGGCCCGGGTTCAACGCAGAGCTGGATAGTATCACCCTGGCCGCAAAGGATGCCCGGGCCTACATTGCGGGCCTGGAAACCAAAGAACGACAACGCACCGGCATCCAAAAACTGAAAGTAGGCTACAACAAGGTTTTCGGCTACTATCTCACCATTCCCAAAACCCAGGTAGATAAAGTGCCCGCGGACTACATCCGCAAACAAACGCTGGTCAATGCCGAGCGCTACATCACGCCCGAGCTCAAAGAATATGAATCCCTCATCCTCAACGCGCAAGAACGCCTGCTGGATTTGGAAAACAGCCTCTACAAAAGCATCGTGGCTGAAATCGCCGGGCAAACGCCCCGCTTGCTGGCCACCGCCCAGGCAGTGGCGCAATTGGATGTTTACGCGGCCCTGGCTGACGTAGCCGCAGATCGTCGCTATGTGCGCCCGCAGCTCAGCCAGGATCAAGTCATCGACATTCGGGCGGGACGCCATCCCGTGGTAGAGCTTTCTCTGGAGGGCGCACTCTTCACGCCCAACAACACCCAGCTCTCACCCGAAAACGCCATCGTCATCCTCACCGGGCCCAACATGGGGGGCAAATCAACCTATCTCCGCCAAACTGCACTCATCACCCTCATGGCGCAAATCGGCTCCTTTGTACCTGCCGAAAGTGCGCACATCGGGCTGGTAGACCGCATTTTCACCCGCATCGGCGCGCAGGATGAGATTCACAGCGGGCAATCGACCTTCATGGTTGAGATGGTGGAAACCGCCAACATCCTCAACCACGCATCCGACCGCTCCCTGCTCATCCTGGATGAACTGGGCCGGGGAACCAGCACCTACGATGGCATGGCCATTGCCTGGGCTGTGCTGGAATTCATCCACAGCCACCCGCGGTTGGGCTCCCGCACCCTGTTTGCCACCCATTATCACGAACTTACCGCCCTGGCCGAACGACTGCCGCATCTGGTCAACTATCATGTGGCCGTAGCTGAGCAGGGGGATGACGTGACCTTTTTGCATGAGATTCGTCCCGGCAGCGCAGATAAATCGTATGGCGTGCATGTGGCCCGACTGGCAGGCCTGCCCCGGCAAGTCATCGTGCGGGCCAATGAGATTATGCGCCGATTGGAAGAAAAAAGCGCGCAGGATGATGTGCTGGACGTGGGCGAAGGAACCATGCAGCTCAATCTTTTCAGCGAAGGCCCCGACCCTATCCGCGAAGAAATCGAAAAAGCGGATGTGAATACCATGACGCCCCTGGAAGCGCTTAATTTTCTTTATGCCCTGCAACAACGGGCCAAACGACTTTAACCATGACACCATCACCCACTCCTGCCAAAAAAGCTCAAAAACCATTTTCGGGCGGACTTTTAGGCTTGCTGCTGGTCATCTTTTTGGCCGCCTTCTTCTACGCCAGCTTTCTCTTCTTTCGCACTGCCCGTACCATCATGCTGGCCTCGCCTCAGGCCTCGCAAAACCCGTTGCTCATCGGCAAAAAAGAGGATGGGCTGCAAATGATTCCGGCAGACTCGCCCGGAGGCCCGGATAGCCCGCAGACCCAAGGAGCCGGCGCTGGTCAGCCTCCCAACCAGCCCGTTATCGATTCCTTCTGGTCAAGACAAAAACCATTGAACATTTTACTACTGGGCATTGACCAACGCCCGGGCGAAAAGGGCTACTACCGCACCGACACCATGATTTTGCTGCACATCAATCCCAAATCGGGAACAGTGGGCATGCTCTCCTTTCCACGGGATTTGTGGGTAGATGTGCCCGGTTACTGGGAAACACGCATCAACAGCGCCCATGTTATTGGCGATGCTTACGACTACCCGGGAGGCGGGCCTGAATTGGCCAAAAAGACCGTAGAAAATCTTATCGGACAACCGGTCGATTACTTTGTGCGCATCAACTTCGAGGGCTTTCGCAAACTGATGGAGGAAATCGGCTGTATTGATATTGATGTGCCCAAGCTCATCGATGACCCTACCTTCCCCGATGACAACTACGGCTACGACCCACTGCACATCGAGCCGGGGCATTATTGCATGGATGCAGATTTGGCGCTGAAATATGCCCGCACCCGCCATGTGGACAGCGACTTTGGGCGTATGCAGCGGCAGCAACAGGTTATCATGGCCATCAAAAACAAAGTGCTGGATGCCGGTGAATTGCCGCATCTGGTAGCTCGGGCCCCGGCCCTGCTCAACATCCTCTCCGATGCCATCCAGACCGACATCCCCCTGAGCAAGATGATTTCCCTTTCCAACATGGCCCGCAAGATGGATTTGAACAACATCCACCGCCTGATTATCGATGTCAACATGGTGGAGCCAACCATCACCGAAAAGGGCGCATCGGTGCTCATGCCCAAGATGGACATCATTCAGGCTGCAATCCAGAATTTCTTTGCCGGAGATACGCAGGCTGATTTGCCCACCCCCATCGCGCCCGACGCGCCTGACGCGCCCGCGGCCACGTCCGCGCAAGAGAGCGTGCGCATTGTGGTGCTGGATGGCTCGGGCACAGCCGGCATTGAAAAAAAACTGGCCGACATCCTCATCTCGCATGGCTACAACGTGGTGGGAACCAGCCAGGCAGACCGTAGCAATTACGCCGAAACACAACTTGTCACGGGCAGCAACCAAGAACCCGTGATTCGCGATCTGGCCAATCTGCTGGGAGTTGCCGATCAAAATATCCGACCCGGAGCTCCCGAACAACTACAAACCGACATCGTCATCATCATTGGTGCCGATTTCGAGATGCCCTGAGCCGCGTGCGCATCACGTTTTGCGTCAATATGATCTCCATCATAGCCAAATGACCGCAGGCATGACACAATGCCATTGGAGATTATGACGCTATGCGTATTCGAGAAGCCATGACGCTCGATCCTGTGACCATTGGCCCCAATCATTCCATTGGAGCCGCCTTAACGCGTATGCGAAACGGGGGATTTCGCCGTTTGCCAGTGGTGGACAAGGGGAAACTTGTGGGAATCATCACCGACCGAGATTTGCGCCTGGCCATGAATTCCCCATACATCATTCGCGAAGGATGGTACGACAGCTATTTGATGGAGCACATCGAAGTAAGAAGCTGTATGACAGTCAACCCCATAACGCTCGATGCCGATGCCAGCTTGCTGAGTGCCGTGCGTACCATGCGTGAACATACCATCGGCGGCATTCCTGTAACCGAAAAGGGAGCACTCGTGGGCATCATCACCGAGACTGACCTGCTGAACTACCTTGAACAGCTTTTGATGGCTAAAGAAGCGGTACACTAAAACAAGCGGTAGTGGCTATTTTGCCTGAAGGTAAGCAAAGTAGACTTCGGAAAATCTCTTAAGTAGGTGACGCTATGAAAGCTGAAATGTGACGATTCGTTGCTACCCAGAGTGCATCACCAAGAGCACAAAGGCACCAAGAAAAAGGAAAGAAACGCTCAAAAATTTGTGCCATCTGTGGTTGCCATAGCGGCAAATCTATCTTCGCCGTTGGTCGAGATACGCAGGCCCTGTCACTATTCGTCCGTGATCGTCAAAATGCGCATCTGCTTAACCACAGATTCTCACAGAAAATGTAGAAGCCATCAAAAAACGCTGCGAAATTCGTGAAAATCGTTCCTTCTGGCCTTAGCGTTTTTTCAAGGCCAGACATTCGCTTTCTGCTCCAAGAGGCCCGATGATGCAACCTTATCTTGTTTGCGATGTAATGATTGCTCCTGTCACCACGGTGCGATGGGATGTTAGCGTGCTGGAAGCCTCGGCGCTTCTGGAAGAGAAAAATATCCATCGTCTGCCCGTGGTGGATGAAGAAAACAGACTCATCGGCATTCTTAGCAAGGGAGATGTGCGGGAAGCACTTTCTCTTTACAATGTCACCAATCCCTATGCACCTGATCAGGATGAAATTTTGCTGGCGGTGGATGAAATGATGTCTGCGCCCGTGTACACGGTGCGCCCGGGCCAACATTTGCGCCAGGTGGTGCAATTGATGCTGACACACAACATTGGCGGCGTGCCTGTGGTAGATGAAGACAATCACCCGGTGGGCATCATCACAGAGTCCGATCTTTTCCGGCTCATGCTGGACTGGTGGGAAGAATGATCACGAATTGACTTTTTTAAGGCTGTTCGTGTATGCTTAAAAATCAGACCATGAAGACACATCGGTCTCAGGTTTCGCCCGCCCCCCTTTTTGTCAGATTTATCGCCCTCCCGAGTCCCGGAGGGCCTTTTCTTTACTCACACAATACATGACCATGATGCTGCAAACAAAACTTGAAACACTGCTGGCCCAGGCCCTGAAAAAAGCACAAAAGAAGGGTGATTTACCCAAATTCTCCATGCCCGAAATCGCCGTCACCCGGCCCCGACGTCAGGGACAAGGTGACTATTCTTGTGCGCTGCCTTTGCAAATTGTGCGAGAGGTAAACAACGCGTTGAAAGCACAGCAAGGGGGCAAAATGGCCCCCATGCAGATAGCTGAAACGCTCATCAGGCGTTTGCCCCAGGCCGATTTTCTGGATCGGGCCGAGGCCGCCAAGCCTGGATTCATCAATCTGTTTCTTTCGCAGCAGTGGCTGGCCCAGCAAGCGGGCGTCATCTCGGCACAAGGCCCTGAATACTACCGGTTGAATCTGGGTGAGGGCAAGAAGGTGCAGGTTGAATTCGTTAGTGCCAATCCCACGGGCCCGTTGCACTTTGGCGGCGCCCGCAACGCGGCCATTGGTGATGCTCTGGCTCGTCTGCTGGAAAATAGCGGCTATCAGGTGCAGCGAGAATACTACGTGAATGACCGCGGCACGCAGATGATCACCTTTGCCATGACCCTGTGGCGACGCTATCAGCAACTTTTTGGCCTGGATGTGACCATTCCGGCAGATGGTTATCCTGGGGCCTACATGATTACGTATGCCAAAAAAATCAAAGCACAGCATGGCGATGCCCTGCTAACGCTGGCTGAGGAAGAGATTGCTCCCAAATTCCGCGAGTTGGGGCTGAAAATCGTTTTGGATGAGCTGGGGCATGATTTGGCCATGATGGATGTGCATTTTGACAACTGGTTCTCAGAACAAAGTTTGTACGACGACAACACCTTTGCCCAGGTCTATGCACATCTGCGCCAGCAAGATGATTTGTATGAAAAGGATGGCGCGGTTTGGTTCAAGGCCAGCAATTATCTCAAAAATGATCGAGATGAAGTTTTCATTCGTTCCAATGGCGAACCGGGCTACTTTGCCAGCGACATGGCCTATCATTTCAACAAATTCCTGGTGCGCGGTTTTGATTGGTGCATCGATGTTTGGGCTGTCGATCATCAGAACCAGGCCGCCCGTCTGCCCGGAGCCCTGCAAGCCTTTGACATCAGGCCCCAAGATTTGACCATTGTGCTTTACGATTTGGTAACGCTGAAGCGTGGGGGCAAAGAGGTGAAAATCTCAAAACGTGCAGGCGAAATTGTGACCATGCGCGAGGTTTTGGAAGAGGTTGGCGCTGACGCGGCTCGCTACTTCCTACTAAGCCATTCCAACGAGGCCCGCATCGACTTTGACATAGATCTGGCGGTAGCGCAAAATAGCGAAAATCCCGTTTACTACATTCAGTACGCTCATGCCCGGGTTTCCTCCATTTTGCGTAAAGCCGCAGACGCGGGCCTGACCCCCAGCGCCGCCCATCTCGACCAGCTCATCTGCCCCGAAGAGCTGGCACTTTTGCGAAAAATGCTGCAATTGCCCGAGGTGGTGGCCAACGCGGTGGAACGCCTGGCGCCCCACCATCTGCCCCATTTTGCGCTGGAACTGGCCAAAACTTTCACCCATTTCTACAGCCATTGTCACGTTCTCTCCGACGATCCTGCCCAGCGGGAGCTGACCGAGGCCCGGTTGATGTTGGTACAGGCGGCCAAAACCACCCTGGCCTATGTGCTGAGCCTCATGGGCATGACCGCACCGGAGCAAATGTAAAAGAGATGGTTACGATTAAGGTAGCCCGGCTAGAAACCACTAAGACACGAAGAAAAAGGAATGAAACATTCAAGAAAAATTTGTGCCATCTGTGGTTGCCATGACGAAGATTGACGAACAAAGAGGATGATTTGCTTCGTTCACCTTCCTCTTTGCCTCAATCTTCCGAAGCATCTCTAAAGGTTATTTCAAATTCATAGCATCAACGACTTCAATCTCAGTCATTCCTCCCATGTTACAACCCTGGAGGCAAGACATGGAAACTGAAAAGAAAGTACTCATCGCCGATGCTTTGGCCGAAGCCGGCATCAACCTGCTGCGGGAAGCAGGCCTGCATGTGGCTGTGCGCACCAAGCTCTCGCCCCACGAACTCATTGCTGCCATTCCCGAGTATGACGCCATGATTATTCGCAGCGGCACGCAGGTGACAGCCGATGTTATTGCCGCGGCCCGCCAGCTCAAAGTCATTGCCCGGGCAGGTGTGGGCGTAGATAACATCGACATCGACGCGGCTACGCCTGCCGGCATCATTGTGGCCAATGCCCCTACAGGTAACGTGGCTGCCGCAGCAGAACACGCCGTAGCCCTGATGCTAAGCATGGCTCGCAACATCCCCGAGGCACACCGCTCCATGCGTGCGGGGCAATGGAACCGCAAAGCGTTCATGGGGGTAGAAATTGCCAACAAAACTTTGGGGCTGATGGGACTGGGGCGGGTAGCTGCCCATGTTTGTCGTCGGGCAGCGGGCCTGGACATGAAGGTTTTGGCCCATGATCCCTATGTGACCGAGGAGTACGCGGCCAATATGGGGGCAACACTGGTGGACAAGGCAACTTTGCTGGCCCAAAGCGATTTCATCTCTCTGCACATGCCCCTGAACGATAGCACCAGGCATTTGATGAATGCCGAAAGTTTGGCCCAAACCAAGCCGGGCGCCCGGCTTATCAACACTTCGCGCGGGGGCATTGTAGACACCCAGGCCCTTCTGGATGCGCTGGACAGGGGCCAATTGGCTGGGGCAGCCCTGGATGTCTTTGAAGAAGAACCGCTGTCCGCAGATTCTGCGCTGCGCCTGCATCCCCAAATTATACTTACCCCGCACATTGGCGGCTCTACCACCGAAGCTCAACATCAGGTGGCGCTGGATGCAGCACAGCAGGTCATCGATGTGCTGCAAGGTCGTCCCGCCCGCTACGCCATCAATGCGCCTCTCATTCCCAGCGCAGACATCGATTTCATCACCCCTTTCATCGGCCTGGTAGAAAAAATGGGTAGCCTGCTACACCAGTTCCGCCCCATGCAGGTGGATCGTATCGATTTAACGGTACATGGGCCCCTGGCCGAATACGATACCAAAATTTTGCAGGCTGCTGCGCTGCGGGGTGTGCTCGCGGGCGTGGTGGTTGAACGAGTCAATGTGGTCAATGCCAACTACATTGCCCAACGTCGCGGCATCATCCTTTCGGAATTTCGACAGCGGCATCATTACGAGCGCTACGAAAATATGGTAACGCTAACTGTCAGTGCGGGCGATGAGCAGGTAACAGCCCGCGGCAGCGTGCTTCACGGCGACCCCTTCATCGTTGCCATTGCAGAGCGCTGGGTCGAATTCACGCCCGAAGGCTATTATCTGCTCTCCTGGCATCAGGATAAACCAGGTGTTATCGGGCGCTTGGGGCTGCTGCTGGGACAAAATGATATTAATATCGCATTCATGCACGTGGGGCGTCAAACTCCCCGCGGCGTGGCCATCATCGTTCTCAAAACGGATGAACCCATTCCGCCAGCGCTTTTACCTGAGCTGAACAGCATCTTGGGCGACTCGTTTGGCGCCCGTCTGATAACACTTTAAATCACTACGCATTTGAAACTTGAGAAAAGTGCCCGCTCATCTCGCCGAAGAAGGAAAAGGGATGCGGTGCTGAAATTCATCATGGCAACCACAGATGGCACAGATTTCGCAGATTTTTTGTAACGACTAACGTACCCGACTTCAATCACCACCAAGGCACAAAGACCACAAAGACACTAAGAACACCAAGAATTTCAAAACTTTTTCTTTCTTTGTGCCTTGGTGCCCTTGATGGTGTGCGCCAGATAGCGATGAACCGTTACATTTCGACGCTCATAGCATCAGCTACTTAATAGCGACGAATGGGGCAAACGGGCATCGCATGCGCAAACAGCATTCAACGCGCTTTGTCATTGCTAATCAGCACCGCATCCAGCACCGAAGTAACGATGCTAATTAAAATGCTGCCAATCATGGCCCACCAAAAACCACTAACCGTTAGAAAATCGGTGAAATGAGCGGTAAGCATCAGCATTAGCGCATTGATGACAAAAATAAACAATCCCAGAGTAAGCAAGGTAAGCGGGCAGGTGAGCAGTTTGAAAATTGGTTTGATGATGGCGTTAATCAAGCCAAATACCAACGCCACGATTAACGCGCCCACGATGCCACCTTGCAAGGTGATGCCAGGCACCAATATGGCTGTCAACCAAACAGCTACCGCGATGATGGCCCAGCGAATCAACAGTTTCATGCGACCTCCGATGTGAGTGGGATAAAGGGTTCCAATACGATTCTACCATTGATACGCTATTTGCGATAATGAGGTTTCGGGGTAATGAAAAACCGCGCCGGAGACCGACGCGGTTTCAAGTGCGTTATGCTATTGTCATCATGTTGTCCGTAAACCATGATGCCGTAATGCGTGAGTTCTCCGCATCGGGCCATGGAGTTCGGACTTACAACAAATCGGCTACGACAGCTTTTTCGCCAAGCAGCTCATCGGCAGTCACTTTCATCTTGGCTGCGATTTCATCATTGATGTCCAGGCCTTCGACAATTTCCCAAGAGCCGTCGCCGGCATGGGTAACAGGCACAGAGTACATGATGCCTTCAGGGATGCCGTAGTGCTTGCCGTCGCTGTAAACGGCCAGCGCCACCCAATCACCTTTGGCTGAACCTTGCGCCCAATCGTGGACGCAATCCAGTGCGGCGTTGGCAGCAGAGGCAGCCGAAGAAGCGCCGCGGGCCTTGATGATGGCGCCGCCACGGCGGGCCACGGTGGGCATGAATTCTTTCTTGTACCAGCGTTTGCCCACAGCATTGATCGCTTTTTTGCGGCCAATGCGGGCGTGGTAGATATCGGGAACCATGGTGCTGGAGTGGTTCCCCCAGATGATAACCCGTTTGACTTCGCTTACGCCCACGCCGACTTTCTTGGCCAGTTGGTTCTTGGCCCGATTGTAATCCAGCCGGGTCATGGCGGCAAAGCGATCCTTGGGCACGTCGGGCGCATTGCTGGCCAGAATCAGGGCGTTGGTGTTGGCAGGATTGCCCACAACCAGAGCTCGGAAGTCATCAGCAGCTACGGCATTGATAGCCTGGCCTTGTCCCACGAAGATGGGGCCATTTTTGCCGATGAGGTCTGCCCGCTCCATGCCCGCTTTGCGAGGGAACGCACCGACCAGAAAGCCCCAGTTAGAGCCATCGAAGGCAACTTTGGCATCATCGGTCAACACAACGCTATCCAGCAGCGGAAAAGCGCAATCTTCCAGTTCCATGGCGGTGCCTTCCAGCGCGCCCAGGGCTGGTGTGATTTCCAGCATCTTGAGAATGATAGGTTGTTTGGGCCCGAAAACCTGGCCGCTGGCGATACGGAAAAGAAGGCTATAGCCAATATTCCCGGCAGCGCCGGTCACAGTTACAACAATCGGTTTGTTTGCCATTTTTTACGCTCCATTGCGAAAAATAAAAGGATTAGTGGGTTTTGTATGATAAACGCCAGAATACCGACGTTTATTGACCAAGGGTTTTGTGAGAGATGCCTATGCAGCCGAAAGCGTTGCCTGGGCAACATCTGCTGCGGTGGCGTCAGATTCCGGGGGGAGGGGCAAGTTGAGACCATCAGCAGCTAAAACCGGGGCCAAGGCCTGAATTGCCACTTCCAGCATTTCTAACGTGGGTTCGCGGGTGGTAAGTTTTTGCATGGCCAAGCCTGGACCAATAACCCATTTCATCAGCGGGTTCTCTTGGTGTTGGGTGCTGAATCGTAAAACTTCGTAAGAGATGCCTGAAACCACGGGAATCAAAACTAGCCGCGAAAGTAGCCGAATCCACCAGGTATCGAATTGCAGGGGAATGAACAGCAGGATGCTGATGAGTACCACAAAGAGAAGAAAGCTGGTTCCGCAACGGGTGTGCTGGGTAGAATAGGCCGTTACACGTTCGGGAATCATGGTTTCGCCCGCTTCGTAGGCGTTGATAGTTTTGTGTTCGGCGCCATGATACATGAAGACCCGGCGAATGTCTTCGCTTTGGGCAATGGCTATGAGATAAAGCACAAAAAGTAGCAAGCGGAAGAAGCCTTCGAGCAAAGCGCTGAGGGATTTTGAAAGGTGCAGATAAGTTTCGCTGAGCTGGGCCACGCTGGTGGGAAGCAGGAAGAAGATGCCTACTCCCAGAATCAGAGACAATGCAACGGTTCCCCAGGCAATGGGCCCGCTAAAACCTTGTGCATCCTCCTCCTCGCCAATGGCCACATCGGCAGACCACATCAGCGCCTTGGTTCCTAAAATCAGCGCGTCCCACAGCAGTACCAAACCGCGCAAGAATGGCATTTTGCTCCAGCGGCTGGCATAAACCTTTTCGGGCAGCGGTTCTTCGTGAACCACAATAGCGCCATCTGGATTGCGGACAGCAATGGCAACACGGCTTTGGCCACGCATCATCACGCCTTCGATGACTGCTTGGCCGCCATAATAAAATTCGCTCATATCAAAGTCTCGGAGAATTGTTTCATTACCAACATCCTAGCACTTTGGGGGGCAAGATGCAAGCTTGGAGCAGGAATTGGGGTCGTTCTGACAGGATTTTCTGTGTTAAGTGCCTATTTTTGCGGGTGTTTAAGGGGATGCGTATTTGAAACTTGAGAAAGGTGCCGGTGAATCTCGACGAACATCGAAAATAGATTTGGCGCTAAAATTCGTCATTGCAACCACAGATTACACAGATGGAACAGATTTTTGTGGGCGTTTTATTCGTAACGACTAACGTACCCGACTGCAATCACCACAAAGGCACAAAGACACGAAGAACACCAAGCATTTCAAAACTTTTTCTTTCTTTGTGGCTTCGTGTCTTAGTGGTTTCTAAGTACAATCATTGAAGTTTTGATGGATAGGGAAGGTGCGTTATACTGGAGGCATGAAACCACTCCAAGTAAAAGCCGTTACAGCAGAAGAACTCAAAGAAATGGACGCACTTTATCATAAAACCAATGACGCTCGCATTCGGACACGCATACAGATGATCCTCTTGGCTGTGGAGGAAGAAATGACAGCGCCGGAGATTGCTCGCATTGTACGGAAGAATGATCAGACCGTGAGACGGTGGTTCAAACGATTCAATGCGGAGGGCGTGCAGGGGCTCTATGATGCGCCTCGGTCCGGTTCGCCGGGGAAAACAACAGCTACTTACCG
>CAZMDD010000135.1:0-9412 GCA_964565065.1 uncultured Caldilineales bacterium
GATTTTTCCTCCTTCATTGCGCCTTTGCGATGTTATCATCACCCTCAAACATTGGCCCGTCTCATTTTTGTGAGGCGGGTTTTTTATTGCAAGATGCCGCGTTCCATGCCCGGGCAATGGGGGCGTTTCAGTTTGGGGGTAACGACTAACGTACCCGACTTCAGTCACCACAAAGGCGCAAAGACACTAAGAACACCAAGCATTTCAAAGCTTTTCTTTTCTTCGTGCCTTTGTGGCTTCCTGTCTTCGTGGTTTCTAGCCGGGCTACCTTAGTCGTAACAATTTTACGTAAGATGATTTCCGGGGTATGATTGTGGTGATACCACCGCTCACTTTCTGTCACGCCAACACCTAATCTCATGCCATGAGACGACCACGCATTTTCCGTTCCTTTCGCATCTGGCTGATTCCGGGCCTGCACATCAAACGCTGGCTGCTGCTCTTTATGCTGGGCGTGATGCTGTTGAGCATTGGGCTGGCCTTTATGCTGCGTTCTGCTTATGCTTCGGGCGCTCATCCCATGTTGGTGCGATGGCTCTTTTTGCAGTTTATGCCCCGTTGGGCCCGAGCAGCCATTTTTGGCAGCGCAGGTTTGGCCCTGACCCTGTGGGCCTTTGTGCGGCTGAGCCAATCGCTGCTTTCACCCTTTATGGCATCGGGCCAGGATGTGGCTGTGCAGGTCTACCGGCATCGGCGGCGGCAGCAAGGGGCCCGCATCGTCTGCATTGGTGGCGGAACCGGGATGCCCTCCACGCTGCGCGGGCTCAAGCGGCATACCAGCAACATCACCGCAGTGGTCACTGTGGCAGATGACGGGGGCAGCTCCGGGCGTTTGCGTCGCGAAATGGGCCTGCTGCCACCGGGCGATATTCGCAACAATCTGGCAGCTCTTTCTGAAGCCGAAAGCATTGTCCGACAATTATTTCAATATCGCTTTTCCGAAGGCACAGGTCTGGAAGGCCACGCCTTTGGCAATCTTTATTTAGCAGCCATGGCTGGCGTGACCGGTTCCTTTGAGCAGGGCCTGCTGGCTTCTAATCAAGTGCTGGCCGTGCGGGGACGCGTCTTACCCTCAACACTTTCGCAGGTGCAGTTGGTGGCCGATGTGGTGGGCGAAGATGGCAAACCACAACGCATCCACGGCGAATCGCTCATCCCCAAACTGGGGCGGGGCCGACGCATTCAGCACGTTTATCTCGAACCGGACAATCCTCCCGCCTATCCCGAGGCCATTAAGGCCATTCTGAACGCCGAAATGATTATCGCCGGGCCCGGCAGCCTCTACACCAGCATCATCCCCAATTTGCTGGTTCCGGGCATCGCCGAAGCCATTCGCGCCTCGCAGGCAGTCAAGGTTTATGTGTGCAACATTGCTACGCAACCGGGCGAGACCGATGGCTACGATGTAGCCGATCATGTGCGTGCACTGGAACAAAATGCCGGGGGCAATCTTTTTCACTACGTACTGGCCAATGATCACATCCCCAACACCCCTCCACCCGGCGGTGAATCGGCCTGGGTCCTGCCGCAACATAAGCCTGGGGGATGCAGACTCATCACCACATCGCTGCAAGACCCGCAACGCCCGTGGCGGCATGACCCCGAAAAAATGGCCCGGGCCTTGATGGCCTTGCTGGCGCAGCATTCGGGTGGGCGCACCAAAAAGAATGGGCGTTGAAATGAAGCACCGTTTTGTCAAAACTTGCCAAAATCGCCACTTTGCAGTATCCTCAAAAGTGTAAATGATACATTTTTAGATGTGTCGTCATCTTTGCAAAATCCAAAACGACAGGCAATAAACAGCTTGATAGCTATCGCAAAACCGCAATGGGGCGAGGATGCGAAAATAAATACATCGTTACGCCCGTTAGCAATTGTCACCCTTTTTATGTATGGCTGAGCTGTTCTTCTGCTGTCATCTCAAAATAAATTTCGGAGGAAAAAATGACTTTACGAGTCGCAATCAATGGTTTTGGCCGCATTGGTCGTCAGGTCTTCAAGGCCCTCAAAGAAAACTACTCCCAGGATATCGAGGTTGTTGCTGTCAACGATCTGGTTCCCACCGAGACCAACGCCCATCTGCTGAAATATGATTCCAACTATGGACGCTTCGATGCCGACATCACGGTGGACGATGACAACAACCTCATCGTCGATGGTCAGAAAATTCTGGTCTATGCCCAGCGCAACCCTGCAGAATTGCCCTGGGGCGAGCTAAAAATCGACATCGTAGTCGAATCCACCGGCTTCTTCCGGGCCCGCGAAGGTGCAGCTTTGCATCTTGAAGCGGGCGCCAAAAAAGTCATCATCAGCGCCCCTGCCACCGACCCCGACCTGACAGTGGTTTTGGGCGTCAACGAAGGCGATTACGACCCGGCCCAACACAACATCGTCTCGAACGCCTCATGCACCACCAACTGCCTGGCCCCCGCGGCCAAAGTCGTCGATGACAACTTCGGCATCATCAAAGGCGTGATGACCACCATCCACTCCTACACCAACGACCAGCGCATCTTGGATCTGGTACACAAAGACTTGCGTCGGGCCCGAGCCGCAGCCATCAACATGATTCCCACCACCACGGGCGCAGCCAAAGCAGTGGGCCTGGTCATTCCCAAACTTCAGGGCCGGTTCGATGGCATGTCCATGCGGGTTCCCACCCCCACCGTCTCTGTAGTCGATTTCGTGGCCACCATCGAGAAACCCACCACCACCGAAGAACTTCTGGCCGCACTGCGTGAAGCTGCTGCGGGCCCCATGAAAGGCATTCTGGGCGTCAGCGATGAACCCCTGGTCAGCATGGACTTCAAAGGTGATCCCCGTTCCTCCATCATCGACGCCCAATTTACCCAGGTTCTGGGGGGCAACATGGTAAAAGTCATCACCTGGTACGACAACGAATGGGGCTACTCCAACCGCGTAGCCGATCTTTGCAAATTCATGTACGATAAAGGCATCTAGCAGACAGCCTTCCGGCGCTTCGATAGCTGTGTGATGCGTGAAGCAAGATGCGTGAGACCCTTTCAGGTTTGCGTTTCGCAGCTTCACGCATTACTTTTTTGATAGTGGTTCCAATGTGACTGACCCCATCGTGAAGACACCCAGAAAGGTGAACAGCCACGACCACTTTTTATGGAGAATGCGATGAACAAAAAAACAATTCGCGACCTGGCTCCCGCTCATCGGCGTGTGCTAGTGCGTGTTGATTTCAATGTACCGCTGGATGAACATCTGCAAATCACTGACGACGCCCGCATCCGCGCAGCCCTGCCCACACTGACCTACTTACTGAAACAGGGCGCCAAGTTGGTTCTCATGTCCCATCTGGGGCGCCCCAAAGGACAACGCAACCCCCGGCTCAGTCTGGCCCCGGTCAGTCATCATCTGCAAAAACTGCTGCCCGATTACCGGGTGCGCATGGCCTCCGAGGTGGTTGGCCCCAATAACGACATTCTCATCGACGACATGGCGCCGGGCGATGTCGTGTTGCTGGAAAATTTGCGTTTTGAGCCGGGCGAAAAGAAAGGAGATGCCAACTTTGCCGCAGCTCTGGCAGCCTATGGCGACGATTACGTCAATGACGCATTTGGCACATGCCACCGCGCCCATGCCTCCATGGTCGCGGTTCCTCAGGCCATTCGGGCCCGTGGCGGCGCTGCCGTGGCAGGATTGCTGGTAGAAAAAGAAATCGCCTTTCTGGGCAACGCAGTTAGCCAACCGCAGCGCCCCTTTTACGCCATTTTGGGGGGCGCCAAAGTCTCCGATAAAATCGGCGTCATCCGTAACCTGTTGAACAAAGTAGATGGGCTCATCATTGGAGGTGGCATGGCGAACACCTTCTTTGCCGCCCAGGGCTTTGAGATGGGCCAATCATTGGTAGAGCAAGACGCCATCCCTCTGGCAAAAGCCTTGCTGGATGAGGCAGGCGACAAACTACATCTGCCCACCGACGTGGTGGCTGCCAGCGCCTTCGCAGCAGATGCCCATGCCATCATCACCCCGGCCAACCGCGTGCCCCCCGACCGCATGGTACTGGACATCGGGCCCGAAAGCATCGCCAGCTTTCAGAAACTGCTGGGCACTGCCAAAACCGTGGTCTGGAACGGGCCTCTGGGCGTATTCGAGATGCCCCGATTTGCCAAAGGCACCATTGCCATCGCCCAAACCCTGGCCGACTTATCCGAAGCTATCACCATCATTGGTGGTGGCGACTCGGCCGCAGCCATCAAACAAGCGGGCCTCACCCGGCACGTCTCCCACGTTTCCACCGGTGGCGGCGCCTCCCTGGTCTTTCTCGAAGGCAAACCACTCCCCGGCATCGAGGTATTGGATGCCGCCTAACACCCATTTCTCGTTACGACTAAGATAACCCGGCTAGAAACCACGAAGACAAGAAGCCACCAAGGCACAAAGAAAGAAAAAGGGTAACTGCTTACGTACCTGGTCGCGTTTTTTCGCCCGGAGCTGAACCTCCGGGCTACCCTTGCCAAGCCCTCTGGGCTGCACGGTTGAGCCCCAGTGGGGCTTTGCACCCGTAGTCCGAGGGTTTAGCCTCGGGCGGAGCGGCACAGACGAGTCAACCTTAGCAGTTACAAAAGTTTTGAAATGCTTGGTGTTCTTAGTGCCTTTGTGCCTTTGTAGTGATTAAAGTCGGGTACGTTTTCTGAAAAGTTACTTAACTTTCGTCAATTAGCTCTGTGATGACGCTAAGACGAAAATGGACGAAAGGAGGAACGTGGAGGAAATAAAATCGTTCACATTCGTCTAATTTGGTCCATCTTCGTCATGGAAAAACGACAAGTTCGCAATTTGGAATTAGGAAACTTATTGCAAACGACTTAGTCGTTACGTTATCTGACCATAAAAAAAGTCCCCGGAAATATGGCCGGGGACTTTTTAGTGACAGGGTGGGTTGCTTATTGGTTCATCATAACCAGAGTCGTTGTGGTTCCTTCAGTTTCGCCGGGAGAAATCATAAGCATGATGGAGTATTCACCTTTGTTCCAGGTAGGCATGGGGCCTTCCTCCTTGGTCCAGCCCAAGTCGGCCAATTCTTTATCGAAGAAAGCTGTAACTTCTTCGACGCTGAGTTCGCTGGTCAGGGTGGCCATGCCTTCGAGCATGCTGGCAACGATGGTTTTGTCGGGCACAGGGAATTCGCCGGGAGCAAAGCCAGGCATGTTCACTTCGTTCGCCTTGGGCGCATCTTCCGGTGCTTCAATCACGATTTTTTTGTTGACTTCGGTGACTTCGTTACGGGTTACGCCTTTGATGCTGATGGTGCTATCATCGACCTTGGATTTGAAGGTCGTTTCTACATAGATTTCCATCTTGACAGCATATTTGCCCTTTTTGGCTATCCAAATATCGCCACGGGTTTTGGTTTCAATAGCTTCATATTGAGCAACGCTCTGGTTGTCGTTGAGTTGTGATTCCAGGATGCTGTTGAGCATGTCGTTGAAGGCTTCTTCATCTTTGTATTGATAGTGGATCGTTTTGATGCCGTTGATTTTCTCGGTTCCAATTTTCTTGAGATTATCAACATCTTCGGCAAAATCTTCGATACCCATATCCATCATCATATCTTCGCCTGATGCGTCACGGGGCATCGACATCCAGTCGTCACCAAATTTGAGATAGCTCAGGTCATCAATGGCAACCACGTACATGGCGTCGGGAATGTTTTCGTCGGTTTCGCCGCTATCAGCCATCATGTCCAGCCCCTCGACGGTGGTGGCGTAGTTGCATCCGAAGTCGTTTTCCGCTTTGGTCCAGGCATTCGAGAAGGTCATGTGCAGATGCGTTTCTTCCTGACCATTGGCGGGCGTGATGCTGACATCGTAGCTGACTTCCCCTTCGCTGCGGTAGGAGTCGACAACGCTCTGAATGTTGGCAAATTCGCCACTGAGCTCTTCTTCCGGCTCGGGTGTGGCGGTGGGAGGGACGGGCGTAGCTGTGGGAGGAGCTGGCGTGGCAGTGGGGGGGACGGGTGTGGCTTTTTCTTCGCTTTTAGCTGCTGGTTTGGCTTCGGATTCGGTTTTTGTTTCGCTGCTGGTCTGTGCAGCCGGTTTATCGCTAGCTGCTTTTTTGTCGCCACCGCAGGCAGCCAAGGTCATAAGGAGCAAAAGGGCGATGATGGTGATGATGGTGATTTTTCGTTTCATGGTTGTTTCCTGAAGATGATGTGCGAGCGGCGGCAAGTAGTAAAGCAGGTTTGTTTTCTTGCGCCACCCCAAGAATGAGAAGTGATTCAATGGTGTGTCAATGGCTTGTTATGGTATCCGATTTTACAAAAAAAGTCGAATTGGATTTTGTTGCTGGTATTGTTTGGCAGCAACTGGCATAAAAAAACCTCATCCGTGGTTAAGAGATGAGGTTTTGAGATCGTGATGGGGATGGGGTTAGTCGCTGGATGGTTTGGTTTGCGAGATGCCATCAAAAATGAGATCGGTCATGCGATCCAATTGCTCAGGCAGTGAGGTTTCAAAATCTTTGCTGCACCAAAGGACAATCTGCTGGAAGTAAAGGGTGTAAAGGGCATCGGCAACAAAGGGAATATCGACGCTTTCGATAATTTCGTTTTTGCGTTTGCCTTGTTCGATGAGTAGGGTGAGCATGGCCCGAAAGTCCAGTTGCGCCCGACTGTTATCCACCAGGTCGGGCAGACGCAGGCCTCGGTAAATCATCTCCTTGACCAGCGCCCGATCAGAATCCAGGCCCGCTGCCAAGGCGTGGAACATTGCTTTGACCTTGCCGCGGGTTGTGCGCTGCTGGAAAATATCATTGGCCTTGACTTGCCCCATCTTGCCCAGCATTTGCTCGCCCAAAGCCAGCAAAACGCGTTCTTTGGTGGGGAAGTAGTTGAAGAAAGTTCCTTTAGCTACGCCTGCGTCCCGCGTAATGTCTGCAACTTTGGTCTGGGCGTAGCCCTTTTCGCGGAATAGCTTCAGCGAAGCATCCAGCAAGCGTTCACGTTTTTGGCGTTTATTATAATCGCGCCGGGAAAAATTTGAATGACGCATGAGTGATTGTGCCATTGTCGCGTTCCTGAGGGGGATTTGAGGGAATTGCTTATACCATTGAAGACGCCCGATGTGCTAAAAAGATACGGGGAAGCATGGTTTTTGCGGGTTATTTTCGTGTGCCCGATGAGCGGTGCGTCATAGGGGTTGGGATGGAGTTGACACGACGCGGCATAACTGCCTATAATGTGTGGGTCTACACCCATCCGTCCGATTTTGCGAGGTTCTCTGATGCGCACCATTAAACGCTATCCCAATCGTAAGCTTTATGATCTTGAACGCAAGCAATATGTTACGCTGGATGACATTTATTTGATGATTCAGGAGGGATTGGACATTCGAGTCATGGATCATGAATCGGGCGAGGATTTGACCGGTGTCACACTTTCGCAGATTATTTTTGAGCGCGAGAAAAAACGTCCCGGCTCATTGCCCAAATCTATCCTGACCACGCTGATTCGCACCAGCACTGCACCCATCGATTATCTCAAAAAGTCTGTTTCTACCTCGGTTGGGGCGTTGCATTTGTTGGAATCTGAAATTGACAAACGCATCGAATCATTGGTTTCGCGCGGTGAATTGGCCAGTGATGAGGCTGAAGACTTGCGCAAGGATATTGTAGAAAGTGCCAGTCGCCGCGGGCGCTTGCCCGAAATCAGCCTGAATGCAGCCCTTAGCAAGTTGAATGTGCCCACGCATGAGGACATCAAAGCGTTGGAGAGCCAGGTTGAGAAACTCATGCAGAGTGTGGATAAGTTGCTGGCCATCTCTGCTGAATCTGAGGAGAAAAAATAACGACCGTGGACTCTTTGCATGGGCAGGTTTCTGCGATGGCGGCCCGATTGCAGCAGGCCGATACCTCGAAGACAGCGATTGTGCTGGCGGGCGGGGGGCTAACGGGCGCGGTGTACGAGGTGGGCGCGCTGCGGGCCATCGATGCCATGTTGGTGGATCGGCGGGTCAATGATTTTGATATTATTGTGGGAACCAGTGCCGGGGCCTTGATTGGCAGCATGTTGGCCCGAGGCATCACGCCTGGCGCCATGATGAGCACGCTGGACGGAACCAAGTCGGGCGAGACGCACATCTTGCCCAAGCATATCTTTTCGTTGAATACTCAGGAATTTTTGCACAAGGGCCTGCGTTTGCCCCTGACGGTGAAGAACGCTATTTCTCACTATTTGCGGCATCATCGTGACATGAATTTGCTGGATGTACTGTGGTCGATGACTGACGCCTTGCCCTCGGGCCTGTATGACAATAGCAAACTGGAACTCTTTTTGCAGGGAGTGTGGCGAGAGTTTGGCCTGAGCGATGATTTTAGGGATGTGGAGCGAGCATTGTATGTGATTGCTACTGATCTGGACACCGGGCAGCGGGCGGTATTTGGTGGACCGGGCCTGCAAGATGTGCCCATCAGCAAAGCAGTGGCCGCATCCAGCGCCGTGCCATTGCTGTATCGCCCGGTGCGCATTGATGATCGCGAATTTGTCGATGGTGCGGTGCGGGGCAATGCCAGCCTGGATATTGCCATCGAGGCCGGCGCCAAGCTCATCGTTTGCATCAATCCCCTGGTTCCGGTGGATAACAGCCAGAAGCAAAACATTCCCCTGCTGGGCGAGGATGGCAACTTTATTAGCGAAAAGGGAGCCCAGGCAGTGCTTTCACAGTTTATGCGGATTGCCATGCGCAGTGGCTTGGCTTATCACATCAAGCAACTGCGCCGTCGCTACCCCGATATCGACATCATCCTGGTAGAGCCCCGGCGAGATGATTTTGAGATGGCTTTTTATAATGTAATGCGTTACTCAGCACGGGTGACCATTGCTCAGCACGGCTACGAATCAGTCACGCTGAATCTTGAAAATCGTTACCATGAGATTAAGAACACCCTGGCCAGGCATGGCATTCCCATCACGCGGCGGCTGGTAGCCGAGGAATTAGAGGCCATGCGTCGTTCTGGCTACGATTTGGAAACAGTACGTGCCATGCTTGAGAAGGGAGAACGACGTTTACGCTTCCGGCGCAAGCAAAAGGCACAGCAACCGGGCCCGGGCGCGGTCACCGAAGATTTACAAGATGCTCTGGCGCAACTGGAGTACTCGTTGGCCATGCTGCGGCAACACAAGCATGCAGCATGAGATAAAAGATGAAGAGGGAGGCGAAAGCGCGCCCAAGGCCCGTCATCTTAAGTAGATACGTTACGACTAAGATAGCCCGGCTAGAAATCACGAAGACACGAAGCCACAAAGGCACGAAGAAAAGAAAAAGTTTTGAAATTCTTGGTGTTCTTAGTGTCTTTGTGCGCTTGGTGGTGTGCTCGGGATAGCGATGATGCGTTGCATTTCGACTTTCATAGCATCATCTACTTAAAGCATGTTACGCTCTTT
>CAZMDD010000136.1:0-24046 GCA_964565065.1 uncultured Caldilineales bacterium
ACAGAGAGGTCATTATGCGAGTACCTTTATCCTGGCTAAAAGAATTTGTCGACATCACCCTACCGGTAGATGAGCTGGCAGAACGGCTCACCCTGGCGGGGCTGGAAGTCGGCCACATCGACTACATCGGCGTGGCAATGCCCGCGTCGGTAAAAATGAAAAAACAACTCAAAGCCGATGACATCATCACCGGCAACGGCCACATTGCCTGGGAACGCGATAAAATTTTCGTGGGCGAAGTCATCAGCGTTGAAAAACACCCCGATGCCGACCGCTTGACCCTGGTCACCATTGCCTATGGCGCCGAAGAACCGCTGACCGTGGTCACGGGAGCGCCCAATCTCAAGCCTGGCGACAGCGGCCAAAAGGTGGCCTTTGCCACTGCCGGCGCCCGACTCATCGACGCCTACGCCGACACATTCAAAGTGCGCAAGCTCAAGCCGGGCAAGATTCGCGGCATTCTCTCCCAGGGCATGGTCTGCTCCGAACGCGAGCTGGGCATCTCCGAAGAGCATGAAGGCATCATCATCCTGCCCGAGGATGCGCCCGTGGGTGCGCCCCTGGCCGACTATCTGGGCGATGTGGTCTTCGACATCGACATCACCCCCAACATGATTCGCATCTCCTCCATCATCGGCGTGGCCCGAGAAGTGGCAGCCATCACCGGGGCCCCGCTGCATGTTGCGATGCCCACCTGGGAGACTTCGGCGCCCGCGGCCAGCCAATACGCAGATGTCGAAATCATCGACGATGACCTGTGCTATCGCTACACCGCCAGCATCATCCGCCAGGTACACACCGCGCCCTCTCCTTTCTGGATGCAGCATCGCCTGAAACTGGTGGGACAACGGCCCATCAACAATCTGGTGGACGCCACCAACTACACCATGTTCGAATGGGGAAAACCGGTTCATGCCTTTGATTACGATAAATTGCTGGCCCGGGCCCAATCCATCGGCCAGGAAAAGGTCAAAATCATCATACGTCGGGCTCAGCCGGGCGAAACCATAACAACCCTGGATGGTGAAAATCGCCTGCTGGATGGCGACACCCTGCTCATCTGCGACGAAGTGGGCCCCGTTGCCCTGGGTGGCGTCATGGGCGGACTGGAAACAGAAGTCTCCGACAAAACCCAAAACATCCTGCTGGAATCAGCCACATTCAACTTCATCAACATTCGCCAGACCGCCAAGAAGCTGAAGCTGCCCTCTGAGGCTGCGTATCGCTTCAGTCGGGGCGTGCCCTCAGAATTGGACCCGGTGGGCAACATCCGCTGCGCCCAACTCATGGCCGATTTAGGTGGCGGTAACATTGCCCAAGGCCTCGTGGATGACTATCCTCGCCAGCAAGAAGTGGTAGAAGTGCCTGTTACCGTGCAGGATGTACAGCGCTGGTTGGGCATTGATTTAAGCCTGGATGACATTGCCGCGCTGCTCCATCGCCTGGAATTTGATACCCGCATCGAAGGTGAAACGCTGTGGAGCACCGTGCCCTGGTATCGTCTGGATGTGAGCATCACCGCGGACTTGCTGGAAGAAATCGCTCGCATCTATGGCTACGACAACCTGCCCGAGACCCTGCTAAAGGATGAATTGCCGCCGCAACGCCACAACTGGGCCTGGGAGCTGGAAGAGCGCATCCGCGATATCTTGGTGGCCGCGGGCCTGCAAGAAACCATCAACTACACCATGACCTCGGTGGAGAACTATCGCAAGATGTTCAGCGCCCACCCCGACAAAGCGCCCGGGCCCGAGATGTTCGTCACCCTGGCCAATCCCCTGAGCCAGGATCGCAATGTGCTGCGGCGCTGCCTGGGCGTTAGCGGGCTGGAAAATCTGCAACGCAATCTGCGCTACACCGATCGCATGAGCACCTTCGAACTGGGCCTGGGCTATCGGCCCGAGGCTGGCGATGGAACCTTGCCCGCGGAGGTGCGCATGCTCAACATCGCACTCACCGGCCCGCGCGATCCCGGCAACTGGCTGCACCGTGATGAAAGCCCCATGGATTTCTACGACATGAAGGGCGTGCTGGAAGCGCTGTTCGATCGCTTGGGCGCCAGCGATGCCATCACCTATCGGGCGGAGCGGGCTCCGCTGTACGGACCCAAAGTTGCAGCCATCTACCTGAACGAGACCAAACTGGGCAACTTTGGCGAAATTCATCCCAAAGTACGCGAAGCCTTCGATTTACCTCAGCAGCCTGTGGTGATGATGGGCATGCACATCGACGCCCTGATTCCCTACATCCAGACCAAGAAAAAACTGCATCCCATCAGTACATTCCCCGCGGTCAAGGAAGATATTGCTCTGGTCGTGGATGAGACCATCCCCGCGGGCGAAGTGTTGGCTCTCATCCGCCAGACCGCAGGCGCAAACCTGAACGCCATTGAACTCTTTGATGTTTATCGGGGCGAGCCCATTCCCGCGGGCAAAAAATCACTGGCCTTCTCCCTCACCTTCCAGTCACCCACCAAAACCCTGACCGACAAAGACACCGCCAAGCTGCGAAAGAAAATTGTCGGGCGCCTGCGCCGTGAAATCGGAGCAGAGCTGCGCGACGCGTAAACAGGGTAAACGGGCGATGGACAAAAGGCCGAAAAATAAGCAGTTCTGTCCATCGCCCGTAGTCGCCGGGCCAAGCTAATAGGTGTCGATGCCGAAGGCCCGGCTTATGGCCATGATTTCATCGAATTCAACTCGAGTCAGCACACCATCCCAGAAAATGCGCCAGCCTTTGGCCGCAAAATCAGATTCAGATGCCGTAAGACCGTGAACCGTGCGGATAGTGGTCATGGAGGGCACAAAAATGTGGGCGGGATGAATGGCCGCAGCATTGCCGCCCACGTATGAAATCAGGTGGCGGGTGGTGGCAAAGGGCTGCTGATAAAAATCCTCGTAGCGGAAGTAAGGCAAGTGATGACGGGCCAATGTCTGTATGGCCAGTTTGTGCGCTACCGCCCACATGGTTGCTTCTTGCTGGATACGGGTGCTGGCGCGGGCGATGCGCCCGAGGTGCGGTGCCAGCACTGCCTGATGCCGGGAATTCTGCACAACATGCTCCATGAAAAGCTGCCAATGCACCTCGAATCCCAAATCGTTCCAAAAATTCTTGCGCCGTCGCAACGAGGCAATAACCGCAGCGGGATGCCGTACCAGATAGACAACTTTCGCATCCATCCGCTGGATGAGCCAATCAATCATGTATGTGGCCCGAATTTCCTTGAAGCCCAGCACCGGAGTTTCATCCCACACCATATCCACATAATCCTGACTAACAGCCGCCAATGGCGTAAATAGATGATTCCGCAGCAGCCAGCGATTTCGATCCTTTCCCGCCAGAATGGCTTGCAAAAAGGTGTGCAAGGAGGCATCCAGCTCGGGCGCAAACCCATCGCTGTAACAAACTTCCTGCGGGAAGGGG
Source organism: uncultured Caldilineales bacterium (assembly GCA_964565065.1). Taxonomy (GTDB): domain Bacteria; phylum Chloroflexota; class Anaerolineae; order J102; family J102; genus M2005. The sequence continues at coordinate 3,424 of CAZMDD010000136.1, forward strand.
CATGTTTCGCGGTGCAAAGGCTCGAAAAGTAGCAAGCCCCCCAGATTTTTGGAGATGATGTCGGAAATCCAGGTGGACCCGGAGCGCCCGAAGCTAAGAACAACGATGGGAGTTTTCATGGCCGAATAAAGATGATGAATGGTGGCGATTAATCTGAACAGGTGCGCCACTAAAGCCTATTGGAACTATTCAGGTCGGTACCTTCAACCCGTTGCCACGAAGGGTCGACGGGACGAACATGGACGAAGGAAGATGCTGTTTTCGTCCATGTTCGTCGGCTGTTAAGCAGAAGATGCTTGATAAGCCCGTTGATGCGCCATAAAAAGTTGCACATTAGGTAAAATTAAAGTAACTGCCAACGTACCCGACTTCAATCACCACAAAGGCACAAAGACACTAAGAACACCAAGCATTTCAAAGCTTTTTCTTTTCTTCGTGCCTTTGTATCTTCGTGTCTCTTCGTGGTCAGTCAGCGAACGTGAACAGTTACGCCCATTATACTTGAGAAAACACCGATGTTGAAAGGTATTCGGGCGCAGCAAGTTAGGTTTTTGAACGCATTGCAGGTATAATGCCATGCTGCAATCATTCTTTTTGGGCTAAGCGTGCGACTTGGCTCTCCCCAGCCAAGGAGTAGGCTTTGAATTTCGAACAGTTTTCTTTTGACAGGCGCATTTTGGCCCGAGTTAAAAACGCAGGTTTTACCACACCCACGCCCATCCAAAAACAGGCCATCCCGCACGTGTTGTCTGGACGAGATGTAATGGGGTTAGCGCAAACAGGCACGGGCAAGACCGCTGCTTTTATCCTGCCCATTTTGCAACGGCTAAGCCAGGGGCCCCGGGGTCGGGTGAGAGCGTTGGTGGTGGCGCCTACCCGCGAGCTGGCTGAGCAGATTAACCAAACCGCGCTGGATTTTGGCAAAACTGTGCGAATTCGCAGTGCGTCGGTTTATGGCGGCGTTAGCAAAACATCGCAGATTGCGCAGTTGCACCGTGGTGTCGAAATTGTGGTGGCTTGCCCCGGGCGTTTGCTAGACCTGGCCAACGAGGGGGCGATCAATCTTTCGGCGGTTGAGGTGCTGGTGCTGGATGAGGCGGATCGGATGTTTGATATGGGTTTTTTGCCCGATATCCGTCGTATTTTGCGCCTGGTTCCCCAACGCAAGCAAACGTTGTTTTTTTCGGCCACCATGCCCGCCGACATCAAAAAACTGGCTGATGCGGTGCTGAAAAATCCGGCGCTGGTGCAGATTGGGGAGATTGCGCCTGCCCAAACTGTCTCTCATGCGCTTTATCCTGTGCCCGACAAGATGAAGAAGGCGCTATTGCTGGCGCTTATTGAGCAAACGGCCACGGGACGGGTGCTAATTTTTACACGCACCAAGTATCGGGCCCGAAATTTGGCCCGCGATTTGGTGAAGAAGGGCTATCGGGCCACGGCATTGCAGGGCAACATGACGCAAAATCAGCGCCAGCGGGCAATTGCCGGTTTTAGGGGCGGCAAGTTCGATTTTCTGGTGGCAACAGATGTGGCAGCTCGCGGCATCGACGTTGCAGATATTTCGCATGTCATCAATTTCGATGTGCCCGACACCGTAGATGCTTACACGCATCGCATCGGGCGAACTGGACGCGCACATCAGATGGGGGAGGCGTTTTCGTTTGCCGGGCCCGACAATATCGAGATGATTCGGGCTATCGAGAAGTTGCTGGGCGTCCCGCTGGAACGCCGTCGGTTGCCCGGTTTTGATTATGGTGATTTCGATCCCGAAAAGCAGTTCGCAGCACGACCTCCCAAAAAACAGGGGCCCAAACAGCGCCAGCGCACTTCGCGGCGCACGCAGCGCCGCAGCTCGGCCCGACGCTAGCCCCGAGCCCGCTCCAGACTGATTAACGCATCCATCCAGCGCTGAATTTGCGCGGGCGTCAACGCATCCAACCACAAATGACGGTAGCGCAAGGTCAAATGACCATCTTGCACGGTCAGGCTGCGCACACCGGGCAACGCCGCGGTAAACAGTTGCAGTATGGCAGCCTGCGCCGCAGGAAGGCTCAGCCATGCCTCGGCCTGGGCGGGAGCGTTGGTGTAGGCCAGCAGATTGACCGACTCGGGCGCAGAAAGTTGCCAGGGGGCGCCAAATTGACTGGCATCAAATTGCTGACGATAATCGGCCATGCTCACCGCCAGCTTGAGCGTGTGCCGGCTGGGGAGTGTCAGTTGCAGATGATAACTTGGCCGCTGTGGTGTTCCTGCCACAGAGCAGGCCACGCGCAGAGGTAAATTCTGATAGCGTATCTGATAAAAGCTGGTTTGCCCCCCGGCCTCCCGAAAGGTGAATCCCAGGGGCAGCAGCAGGGCGTCCAGACGCTGGCGCAAGGCGTCTCCGCCCCGCCGCGCCCGTCGCGCCAGCATTATGCCCGCGCCCGTGCCCAGCAACAAAAAGAGCCCTACGCCAACTTTTGGGCGCAGAGCTTGGGGGATGGGCAGGAGGGCGGTGACCAGTAGCACCACCGCGGCCAGTGTGCTCAGAGCTGTCAGCAACACCAGGGCCATCACCACACGGGCCAGGATGGGGTTGGGACGGCTGCGGCGGGCCTGAGGCATGCGTTTAGTCCTCGGCCAATTCCATCATAATTTGGATGCCCGCACTAACTCCCAGCCGGGTTGCGCCCGCGGCCAGCATGGCCAGAGCATCTTTGGCGCTGCGAATCCCACCCGAGGCTTTGACACCCATGTCTGGCCCGACGACCCGCCGCATCAGCGCGACATCTTCAGTCGTGGCTCCTTTTCCGGCAAATCCGGTGCTGGTTTTTACATAATGTGCGCCCGCGGCTTTGGCAATTACACAAGCCTCCACCTTCTCCGATTCGGTAAGCAGCGCTGTTTCGATGATGACTTTAACGGTATGGCCCGCGGCAGCCTCGACCACACCGGCAATATCTTGGGCAACCAGTGCAAAATCTTTACTTTTGAGCGCCCCGATGTTGATAACCATATCAAATTCGGTGGCGCCTGCGGCCAGCGCTAATGCAGTTTCTTGTGCTTTGGCCTGAGGCAACGTAGCCCCCAGCGGAAAACCAATCACCGTTGCCACCACAGGCTCGGCATCAGCCAGACATTGGCTGGCCAGCGCCACCCAGCCCGGATTCACACAGACCGAGGCAAATTGATACTCAGCAGCCTCAGCACAAAGCTGTTGGATTTGCGCCCGGGTCGCATCAGGCTTGAGCAAGGTATGATCGATGGTACTGGCGACAGTTCGTCTATCTTGTGATGGCGACATGAGGCATTTCTCCGCGTCAGGGTAAGGGCTCTATCTGAGCGTGCGATTGCAGTTTGAAGTGCTCAAACGGGTAATAGATGAGCCATGCTTTGCCAATGATGAAGTGGGATTGCAGCAATCCCCAACTTCGGGAGTCGCTGGAGCCGGTACGGTTATCCCCCATGACAAAATACTCATCTTCGCCCAGCGTGACAGGCTCGTGATAGTCGGTTGCTTTGTTTTGTACGTAATTTTCAGGGGGCAGAGGATGACCGTTGATCAAAACCTGTCCGTTCTGGATGGCCACAGTCTCGCCCGGTAAGCCGATGATGCGCTTGACAAAATCGCGCTCCGGGCCCAGAGGATACTGAAAAACCACAATATCTCCTCGCGAAGGCTCGCTCAGGTAATAGCTGAGGCGGCTGACGATGAGACGATCACCTTGCGTTAACGTGGGAAACATGCTGCTACCTTCCACGACAAAATTCTGGAAGATAAAGGTGCGAAAGAAAACAATCAGCAATCCGGCCAGCACCAAGGTTTGCAGCATTTCCAGGATAAACTCGCTGGTGCTGTTCTGCGGTTGGTGCGGTTCGATTGCAGCAGGAATGCTTTCGGCAGGTGATTCCGGCGGGGTGTCCCAATTTTCCGGGGGCTCGGGCGGTGTGGTGGTGGGGTCGAATTCAGATACGTCTGACACAAAATTTTCCTTGTTGATAGGCAATGATGCCCCATTATACATCCTTCGACGAAGCGGAGCAAAGGGTTTTGCCTCCCACGCGAAACATCCCACCAAACGATGGGATGCAAAGGGGCGTTGTTGGAACGCGACCTATTGCAATTCACGTCCAAAAGGAACCAGCGCCAGGAAAAGCAGTTTGAAGTGCTGCTTGGCAAAAGGCAGCCCGATAATGGTGACGGCAAGTAAGATGCCAAAGGTCAGATGAATCAGCGCAATAGCCCACCCCAGCGTCATAACCCAAATGATGTTGAGGAGGATGTTGACAAGAGAGCCGGCTTCGTCGGTGGCAACAACTTTTTTGCCAAAGGGGGTAAGATTGGCCATACCCAATTTGATGGACTGAATACCAAAGGGAATGCCAATGATGGTGGCGATGAGGATTAAACCGCCCAAAATATAACCGAGGCTGGCCAAAAAGCCGCCCAGAATAATCCAGAGAATGTTGCCCAATGCGGACATGGCTTGAGATACTCCTTGATGTGAACGGTATCAGTGGCGTGGTTCAAATGATGAACCGGTCATAGTTATGATACGCATTGCAGACACAAAAAGTTTCGGGACTACCCCCTCACCCAGCCAAAAAGGAGGGAGCCAATCTCTACGAATCTCCAATCCCACGCAAAAGCCCCGCCTTCCCGCTGCAAACCGCCGCTATTTACGCCGCAGCATATCCTTCATCACGCCCGCAACCGTGGGAGGATGCAGCAGCATGTTGGCGTAGGTGGCATTGGCCATGGGGCAGGCACATTCCCGGTTGGCAATACTCCGCCGCAACGCAGCCATCTGCGGACTGCGCCAGATGACCCCAAAATCGTAAGCCACCTGCCGCAGGTTGCCCACCGGCTCCGCCCGAATGCAGCAGCTCCAAATGTCGCCATTGGGAGCCAGGTGCACGCTGGCCCAACTGGCGTAGCAATCGATAATTTGTCGCTGCTCGAACAGTGTGCGCTTAGCCAGTTGATAGTATTTGGCCCGAAAACCCTGGGTAAAGCGGGCAAAACCCCGGGCCGGGGCCTTGCGGGCCTGTTCCGAAAGAAAATCGGCCACGGGCGCATAATCTTCGGGCAGGGGGGTAATTTGCCAGCCCATGGTGTCCAACTCCACCCGCTCTTCCGCCATCTCGGTGATGTAGCTGTCGGGCGCTAAAAATTGCAGCCCTTCGTAAATCTCGCGGAAGCGGGCAATGTTAAAACGACTGATAACAGTATGCACCGACAAAATGAGATTACTGTGTTTCTTTTGCAACTCTTTTAGCCCCTGCCAGGTGGCCATGGCCCGTTCCCAATTGCCGGGAACACCCCGAATATCATCATGCTCAGCACCTACGCCATCCAGCGAAAGATTAATCCCGATGTCTGTTCCCTGACAAGTGGTGCACATTTTATCCACCGATTCCAAAATGCGCCGGGTCAGCAATCCATTGGTGGGAATGGTGATGTAGGTGGGACGAGTGCGCTCATAGCCGGCAATCACCAATTCTGCCAAATCCTTACGCAAAAAAGGCTCGCCGCCGGTAAAAGTCAGATACTCCACTGCCCGTCCCAAGCTGATGAAGACTTTATCCCATTCTTCCAGGCTCATGTCATCATTGGGTTTGCGCCACACATCGCAGGTGCGGCAACGGCTGTTACAGCGATAGCTAACCGAGACCACCACCGAAAAGGGGCGCATCACCGGCCAGCCAAAACGACGAAAGGCCCAATAAGCGGGAATTTTAGGGGCAAGGGTAAAGAGAGACATGGTTTGGATAAGTTTAGAGCTTTGTAGAGATTCAGGGTGCTTTCGCTATTCAGCCGATAATCATGGCTTGGGTTTGTCGCCAATGAAGAAACGTTTGGCTGTGGCCAGGGTGGTGGGCAATTCCAGCCAAAAGCGCTTGTTCGAAACTTTTTCCCAGATGCGTTTGGGGCGATAAAGATAGAATCGGCGGTAGGCCTCCCGCCATTTTTTGATGACCAAATCAGGGTCATAGTTGCCATCGTGCAGGGTAAAACGGGGGCGCTCATCGTGGATGGCGAGATCGCGCCAGGTATCGGCAAAAACCTTGCCCTCAGTCTCGATGACATCCCACATGTCGGTGCCCGGGAAGGGGGCCGCCAGCATGAAGTTGGCCAAATCGGGGTCTAGCTCCAAAGCCAGTTGGATGGTTTTTTCCATGCTTTCTTCGGTGTCCTCGGGCATGCCAAAGATGAAAAAGCCCATGGTTTGCAAATTGGCAGCCTTGGACCACCTGAAAGCATTGCGCACCTGTTCCAAGGTTTGTCCCTTGCGGATGACCCGACGTAGGATGTAGGGATCGCCACTTTCGACACCAAAGCCCACCCGTTTAGCTCCGGCAGCTTTCATCAGATGAAAAAGCTCGGCATCGCAGTGATTGACCTTCATGCCGTGGACAGTGACCCAGGGCACGGTGTTGAGCTGTTCGGTCACCAGCGCCCGACACAGCGCTTTGGCTCGAGGCAGCTTCAAGTTCCAAATATCATCGGTTACACCAATTTCGGTGGCATTCAGTTCCTCCACCAGCCACCGCCATTCTTTGATTACCCCTTCCACACTGCGCCCGCGCCACGTGTTGCCTGTGACAGGCTTGGAGCAAAAGCTGCATTTGTAAGGACATCCGCGACTGGTGAGAATGGTGAATGAGCGGGCGTGCGGATCCAGACCATCGGTCAGGGGCTGCAAATTGGTATATTTGTCGATTTTGAACAAATCATGTGCCGGGAAGGGGAGCGCATCCAAATCTTCGATGATGGGCGCGACAGGTGAGATGTAGATGTTCTCGCCCACGCGGTAATTCAGGCCAGGAATCTCCTGTTCCTCCGGCTTTTTGCCTTGCTCCAGCGCCTCGACAAAGGCCACAATGCCCTCTTCGGCCTCACCCTTGAAGGTGTAATCTACTTCGGGATGTTCGGGGCTCAGGCTTTCGGCAGGCATGATGGTAAGATGCGGGCCTCCCAAAATTGTGACCATCTCATATTTTTTGCCAATTTTGGCCATGTCCCAAGCATCTTCGATGAGGGGAGTGGCCGCAGTAATGCCCATAACGCGATAAGGTGCGCCCGCGGCCCGAGCCTCATCAAGGTAATGCTCCACCGGATAATCCTCGATGGAGGCATCGTAAATCATCACCTCGTGGCCCGCTTCTCGCAGCGACGCGGCCAGATAGCCCAATCCCAGAGGGATGTGCTTGCGCGAGGACCAGACTTTGGATTCGGGACTTGCTAAAAGTACTTTCATGTAAGAAAAGGGGCTGTGTGACTGCTGTTTTTGGTAACGACTAACGTACCCGACTTCAATCACCACAAAGGCACAAAGAGACTAAGAACATCAAGAATTTCAAAACTTTTTCTTTCTTTGTGCCTTTGTGACTTCTTGTCTTAGTGGTTTCTAGCCAGGCTGCCTTAGTAGTAACTGTTTTTGAATGAATTTTACAGGCCGGGCCTAATGGTTTTGCGCATGGGGCAAGGCCACGGGAAAGTAGCCCTGTTTGGATGCGCCCGGCATCATGCGCCCGATGCCGTCATCTCCGGGAACCCAGTCGCGGTGAGCGCATTCCAGACGATAGCCGACATCGGTGCTAAAACTTCCCATAGCCTTGCGAGGCCAATCTTTAACGGGTATGCGCAGCAGATTGCGGGCGCCGCGCCAGGCAATGCCGGGCCAACCATAAAGTTTGCGCGCCAGCCAGTCATACCCTTTGGCCAGTTCTTCGGGCGTCATCTGCTTGGGGTAGTAGGTGACATGGTTGGTGTCGTACAAAGACCAGGGCACGCCCGGAATCAGACGATTTTCCTGCACCCATTGTGCCCGCTGCGGCGTGCCCACATAGGGTGTCAGCACGGTGATGCTCACGCCATCCAGACCGCTATCCTTGATAAAGTTGTAGGTGTGCTCAAAGATGTCGGTGGTGTCGCCATCAAAGCCAAAAACAAAGAGCCCCACCACACCAATTCCGGCATCCTGGATGCGGTTGATGACTTGGTGGTAGCGTTGGAGATTGCCTTTGGCTTTGCCGCCCAGCTCTTTGCGATTGCTGGCGTTGGCACTTTCGAAACCGATAAAAAGCTTATCCAGATGCGCCTCTCGGGCCAATTTCAGCAAATCGGGAAAATCGGCGGTGAGCTGCTCCGCCTGGGCAGTCCAGCCGTGCAGAGGTAATTTGCGCAGCGCCAAGAAGAGCTTCTCCATGTAATCGGGGTTCAGACGGAAGTTGAGCCCGAAATTGTCATCGGTAAGGAAGAAGCGTTTGAGCTTGCGGCGTTGAATTTCTTCCACCACCGCTTCGATCGGGCGCAGACGCATCACCCGGCCCGAGACTCGCACAGCGGTGCAAAAGGTGCAATTACGGGGACAACCGCGGGTGATTTCCATGTAGGGCGTCCAGTAGTTTTTATTTTCATCCACCTGCCGCAGCACGCGCTGGCTGATGGGCTTCAGGTCATCGAGATTGGCCCATTCTTCATCCACATAGCTCGGTTTGAGCTGGCCTGCGTCAAAATCGGCAATCATTTGCGGCCAGGTACGATACGCCTCGCCCACAGCAATGCTGTCGGCCCATTGCAGCACATCGTCAGGCGCCAGGGTGGCATGCGTTCCACCTATCACCACTGTGGCCCCGCGGTCATGCAGACGCGCAGTCAGCCAACGCGCGCGGTCAATCTGCAAGGTTTTGGCGGTGATGCCCACCAAATCATCGGGGCCGATGCTCTCGAAGGGCACCGGGCGCAGGTCTTCATCGATAATTTCCACGGGGATTTCATCGGGAACCAATGATGCCAGGCGCATGAGGGTGTAGGGGGCCATGGTGGCTTTGCCCATCACCCGGCCATCGCGGCCCGGTTGAATGAGATAAACTTTGCGGATTGACATGGTTTGGGAGTGAACAGGTAGTGGTTTGCAGTGAGTCGCGCCCGCGGGCATGATGCGCTTGCGCGGGGCTATGGGGTCGTTTTGATGATGCACCCTTTTGGCTCTGGCTACTTTTGCAACAAGTGCATGTAGCCATCGCGAGAGGCGCCACCAACGATTTTGCCCTGACCATGAGTGGTAGGAACCCAATCGCGGTGCTGATAGGCAATGCGGTAGCCTAAATCGGTGCTAAAGCTGGCCACCGATTTACGAGGCCAGGCACTTAGTGGCTGCCGCGAAAGATTGCTCCAGCCTCGCCGCACAATGCTGGGCCAACTGTAGAGTTTGCGCGTAATCCAATCGTAACCCTTGGCCAGTTCTTCCGGGCTCATCTGCTCAGGAATGTAGGTGACATGACTGGTGTCGTACAACGACAGCGGCACATGTTTGAGAATGCGGTTTTGTTGCAGCAAGGCGGTGCGTTGCGGTGTGCCCACAAAGGGCGTGAGAATGGTCACGCTAACGCCATCCAGGTTGCTTTGCTTGATGAAGTCGTATGTGTTGCTGAAAACTTCCATGGTGTCGGCATCGAATCCGAACACAAAAAGCCCCACCACGCCCAATCCGGCATCGTGTACCTGTTTGATGGAGCGGCTGTAGCGCTGGAGATTGCCTTTGGCTTTGCCGCCGATTTCTTTGCGATTGCTTGAGTTGACTGTTTCGAAGCCAATGAAGATTTTGTCCATGTGGGCTTCTCGGGCCAGTTTCAGCAAATCGGGATAATCGGCGGTGAGCTGCTCAGCCTGCACAGTCCAGCCATGCAAAGGCAGTTTGCGCATAGCCTTGAACAGCTCTTCCATGTAAGCAGGATTCAAGCGGAAGTTGAGCCCGAAATTGTCGTCGGTAAGGAAGAAGCGTTTAAGCTTGCGGCGCTGGATTTCTTCCACTACCGCTTCGACCGGGCGCAGGCGCATCACCCGGCCCGAGACTCGCACAGCGGTGCAAAAGGTGCAATTGCGGGGGCAGCCGCGGGTGATTTCCATGTAGGGCGTCCAATAGCGATTATTCTCATCCACCTGTTTCAGCACGCGGTCGGTGATGGGCTTCAGGTCGTCGAGATTCGCCCATTCTTCATCCACGTAGCGGGGTTTGAGCTGCCCCCGGTCGAAATCGGCAATCATTTGCGGCCAGGTGCGATAAGCCTCGCCCACAGCCACCGAATCGGCCCAGGATTGCACGTCATCGGGATCGAGCGTGGCATGAACGCCCCCCACCACCACCGTGGCTCCGCGGGCCTTGAGATGCGAATGCAGCCATTTGGCACGATCAATTTGCAGCGTTTTGGCGGTGATGCCTACCAAATCGTTGGGGCCGATTTCATCCAGGGGTACAGGCTCCAGGTCTTCATCGATGATGCGTACCGGAATCTCGTCGGGAACCAACGAGGCCAAACGCATGAGGGTGTAGGGAGCCATGGTGCCGCGGCCGAACATTTTACCATCGCGACCCGGCTGAATAAGATAAACTTTGCGTATGCTCATAAATTTAGGAAATAGGGGGCGGGGTGTCAGCCCAGATTCTCAATGTGTTTTTGAAGTTGGCGAGGATGAAATTTGGTGTATTCCTCAGGAATGATCTGAGCCATTTCTTCATCGCCCAAACGCATACGCAAAATTTCAAGAGCATCCTCGGGTGATTCGCCATAAGCGAGTTTGCTCTTGCCATTTTTCATTTTGAAGAGATACATGTTGGTGGGATGGTCGAAGCTGCTCATGTTAAGTTACCTGTGATGGATTGATTGCTAAGTGTTGCCTATGCTTTAACCAGAGCTCCGCTGTAAAGGTCTGCGCCGTGCATGACTGTTTCAAGGCCCTGATTTACCTCGTCATCGTATTTGCCGGCAATGAGATCACGGTAAAATTCGTAATCGATACCTTTGACCTTTTCGTCGCCCGGGAAGCGGTGATAGTTGTCTTTGGCCATCAGGCTGCGCCCCTCGGCAATAAGCTGATACCCCAGCGCTGAGCCAGGATAGGGGGCATAGAAGGAGATGGAGGGCATGACTCGCTTCATGGTCTTTAGCATGCGCATCGTCTTGATGGCATCGGCGCGGGTTTCGCCAGGAATGCCCAGCATGATGTTGGACCAGAAGTAGGGGGGTTGCTCTCCTTTGGCTTCCAGCTCATCGCCCAGACGATTGACCAGGTCGATGACGAAGAAGTTTTCCTCTTCGGTGACCTCTTTGTTCAGGATTTTCAGCACGCGGTCGCTGCCCGATTCAAATCCGATGGAGATGGTGCGCCAGTTGGTTTCTTTGACCAGGTTGATGAAGAGCTCAGGCCATTGCACCACGGTGTCGGCCCGAGCCGCGGCCCAGTAGGTCCACCTTTTGGTTTTGCGTGGATATTTTTCCAGCCATTCTTCCAGCCAACTGGGGTTCTGGAAGAACATGGAGTCGTGGATGACCACTGAGCCCACGCCATATTTGCGATCCAGGTAATTGAGCTCGTCGATAACCATATCTACAGGGCGGCGCCCCATGAGGGGGATGTAGGAGCTTTCGTTGCAGAAGATGCACTTCCAGGGACACACCCGGCTGGTAAGAATGGTTGCTACCGGCCCCGGGCCCCAGCCGCATTCCGGCTCCATGGGCCATTTCCATTTCCATTTGCGCTTCATGCGCCAACCGCCCGCGGGCTTGGGCCATAATTCCCGATCGATGGTGGGCCATTCGGCCATGCTTTTGGCGCTTTCACCGGCAAAAACCCGGGCGAACTTGTCGGGGTTTGTCACCAAATCAACAATGACATTTTCGCCTGCGCCCATGCAAATTTTGTCGAAGGCATCTACTGCCAGCATTTCATCGGGGGCCACTGTGGCGTGCATGCCCCCTACCATCACCTTGCCGTTGGGGTTTATCTCTTTGAAAAGTTGGGCGGCCTTTTTGGCGGGTGGATAGGTGTAGCTGCGCACATTCATCAGCAGAATCTCATAGCCTGCCAATTGCGGTTTTAACGCATCCCAGTTGCTCACTGCCCGGGTCGAGGCTAAGTCGGTCATAATGCCATTTTGATGCAAGATGGTGCGTAGCAGGGCCAAGCCGTGGTCTTGCCATTGCTCGTGCGGGCCACCCGGATTCACCAAGTCGCCTAAATCACCCAAATCCAACCACAGGATGTGGGATTTTTGCTTCTTCTTTTCCCAGGGAAATGCTATGTTCATAATCAGATTGGTCCCGGTTTTAATCCTCGGACTCGGGGAGGAGGAATTGAATTTCTTCTTTATCGGTGTGCAACATCTGGCCGCCAAAATCATCTTCGGCGGGACGATTGCCATAAGATTCGAAGGGCGATGGCTTCCACCAGGCCCACTCGGTGCAGGTGTTGCAGGGCGTAACCTGTTCTAAATCGCCAGAAAGATGGCGTTTTCGCAGGGCTTGCATCTTGGGCCCGTTCCAGTTTTTCATCACCCGCACCACGCCATCGTCATCGATGATATTGCCCAAGTCGTAATCCAGATTGAAATCACGGTCGCACATGGCGATGGAACCATCCCAATAGATGTGTACGTGATACCAAAGGTTGGGACAGGCGTAGCGTTGGGGCAACTGCCGCTGCTGTTCCGGGCGCAGTGCGCTAATTTCTTCAATTTGGTCGCCCCACGAATCAAAGGGTTTGACATGAACCAAATCGACACCGGGCACATCTTTCCAATGCGCTACAAAGGCTTCGGTATCCTCTTTGGTGTTTTCCATCTCGATAATTTGCAGATTCACAAAGGTTTCATAGCCACCCTCATGTTTCAAATCTACAAAACGCCGGATGTTTTTGTTGGTTTTTTCGTAATCGGCGTTCACTCGGATATTTTCGTAGGTTTCCGGACGCATGCCATCCTGACACAGGTAGATGACATTCAGGCCTGCATCCAGCAGCTTTTGCGAGCGCTCTGCGGTGAGCAGGGTGGCATTGGTGCTAATTTCGGAACGCAGCCCCTTTTCGGAGCAGTAAGCCACCATGTCGTAGATGCGTTTATGCAGCAGGGGTTCACCCCAGATGTGCAGGGTGGTGGCTTTGACTTTGGGAGCCATCTCATCCACAATCTGCTTGAAGACCTCCCATTTCATAAAGCCGTTGGCCCGGGTAATTTGCCCCTGGCCCGTTGGGCACATGATGCAGTTGAGGTTGCAAATGTTGGTGGATTCGATGTACATGCGGTCGGGCGCGGGCACAAATCGTGTCTGCCCGCTCTGATAGGCCAGATATTTGACAGGGCCCATGACCCGGTTGCGATAAATTTTGCGTTTGTTGCGTAGCTTCTGACGAAAAGTCAGGGGACGTTTTGGCATAATGCTCTATGACCAGGAGACTGAGCCGAAAAGCTCATTTTTAGTGCGTTTGAATTTTTTGAACAGGCCCGCGTGTACCAAAGCGCTGCCAACTTTGCGCACCGGTGTAATTTGCGAGATGTTCCAAAGTAGGTCGCCCGCCCTGGGCCCGAAACTTTGACGGTAGATGCGTCGTTTTTTGGCTTCGATGAAGCGTTGGCGGGCCTCGATGGCTTTGCGACTGAGGATATCATCTGGCACGCCCGAAACATTCATAAAGGGCGCAATAGAGGATTGATAGCTGTTGTAGTAATAGCTTTTGGTGAAGTCGGCATTATAAACCATGTCGGGATGCCGCTGTAAAAGCTCGTTCCAAAGCTGCGTGCCCGGGAAAGGTGTGGCAATGGAAAACATGGCCTCGGTCAGGGTCAGGCCAGAGGCGAATTCGATGGTTTCTTCGATGGTTTCAAGGGTGTCGCCCGGCAGGCCCAGGATGAAGTAGCCCTTGGCCCGAATGCCCGCGGCTTCTGTCCAGGCTGTGGCCTCTTGCACCCGGCTCAGGTCGATGTGCTTGGCTGTTTTGCGCAACACCTCTTCGTTGCCACTTTCGATGCCATAATGAATTTCGCGGCAGCCTGCCTCATACATCTTACCCAGCAGCTCCGGATTCACCCGGTCTACCCGGGCCAGGCACTGCCAGCGAATGTCCATCTTTCGTTCCAGAAAATGATCCAAAATTTTGTTCAGCCGACGCACATCGATGGTGAAAAGATCATCGATGAAGTAAAAATTGCGCACACCATAGTGCTGCATCAAATGTTCCAGCTCATCTGCAATGTTTTCGGGGCTACGCTGACGATAGGTGCGCCCCACAATCCCCTTGAAACAAAAGGAGCAATTGTAAGGACAACCGCGACTGCTAAGCACAGTTAGCATCTGCTCGCCCGTGGGTGCGTACAGCGGATAATCGTTCAGATGAAAGAGATGGCGGGCCGGATAGGGCAAAGCATCAAGATTTTTGATGAGCGGGCGCTGCGGATTGCCAAAGATGCGGCCATCCTTCTTGTACCAAAGCCCGGCCAGACCATCCCACTGCTGATTGTTGGCTTCCAGCGCCTGCAAAAACTCGACGAAGGTTTCTTCTCCTTCGCCGTAGATGAGATAATCGAAATTGGGATTTTTGAGGGTTTCGTTGGGTAGAGAGGTGGCATGCGGCCCGCCAATGACCGCTGGTACGCCCAATGCCTCTTTGAGCATGGCGCTGGCTTTTTCAACACTGGCGTAGCTGGTGGTCATGGCGGTAAAGCCTACCACATCGGGCCCAAAATCAATCACCTCCTGCACCTCATCTTCCAGCGGGCGACAAGGTTTCAGGCCAAAATCAAAAATCTGAACTTCGTGCCCAGCCTGGCGAGCCACCGCGGCCAGATATCCCAATCCCAGCGAGGGGTAGGCATTGACAAGTTCATTCCATTTCGGGCCAATTAAAGCGACCTTCATTCATACACTCCGATAAAGCGTGATTGTTGGGGCAATCAGGATAAAGCCTCGGCCTGCATTTGCTCGCGCAGACCTGTCTTTTCCTTTTTGGGGATGAAGGTGCGCAGCGCGATGCGCATGTTGCGGGGCAGATTGGCCCAGAAATCCTTTTGCTTGATACGTCGCCAGATGGGCCCGGGGCGCAGGTAGAACTGCCGATAGGCCCGGCGATACATCTCTTCTACCAGCTCGGCAGTGAGTTCTCCCATCTCGAAACGGGCGTGCTGCTCGAAAAAGACGTAGTCTTCCCAATCTTGAATCAGCAAGCGCCCGTTACGTTTGACCTGCTCCCACACCGCAGTGCCCGGATAGGGCGTCATCATGCTAAAATTGGCGATGAGCGGATCCAGCTCGATGGCGAAGTTGATGGTATCCTGCATGGTTGCCCGATTGTCGCCTGGCAGACCGATAATCATAAAAGCAATGGTTTCGATGCCCACCTCTTTGGTTACTTTGAATGCGTTGCGAATGGTATCATGATCCACCCGCTTATCAATGGCTTTGAGCAGCTCAGGATTACCTGTTTCGACACCGAAAGCGGTGCGCTTAAGGCCCGCATCCTTGAGTTTTTGCATCAAGGGCTTATCTACCAGATTGGCACGAATGCCATTGACAAAAATCCAGGGCACATGATTCAACTCACGCTCGATGAGCATATCGGCGATTTGCAACAGGCGCTTTTTGCGGATATTGGCGCTATCATCCAGCACACCAATTTCCTGGGCGCCCAAATCCCGCACCAGATGCTCCCATTCGGCAATAACATTTTCGGGTGTGCGGCTGCGCCACTTCACCGGCATAATCGATTGCGAACAGAAGGTGCAGCGATAAGGGCAGCCACGGCTGGTGAGAATACTAAAACTTTTAGAGCCATCTACGGCATCGGTAGCAGGCTGCAAGTTGGTGTAGCCCTCCATCTTGAACAGATGATAAGCGGGCCAGGGCAAGCTATCCAGATCGGCAATAGCCACCCGCTCGGGGTTGCGGTGGTAGCTGCCGTCGGAGCTTTTGTAGGTGATGCCCATAACATTATCCCATACGCCTTTGGCTGGATCCATAAGCTCAGCCGTGCTAAAGCTGGGATGATGTTTGAGAAAATCTTCAACTTTGGCGCTGATTTCCACCCAGGTTTCTTCACCTTCGCCCCGCACCACAAAATCGATGTTGCCGCAGTTCAGCGATTCGTAGTCCAAATCTTCGACGACCACGCTGGGGTGCGGGCCGCCAATAACCACAGGCACATCATAAACTTTTTTAATCTCTGCCGCATGTCGCCAGGCCTGCTTGACCTGGGGAGTGTTGGCGGTAATGCCTACCAACTGCGGCTTGTAATCCTGCACGAATTCCCCCAGCGGACGTTCTTCGATGTCGGCATCGAAAATGGCCACTTCATCGCCGCGGCGCTCTGAAACAGCAGCCAGGTAGGCCAACCCCATGTGCGGGCTGGTGCGGGTATCGATGGGCAATCGAAACCGGGGGTTGATTAACAAAACACGCATAAACGTGAAACCTCTCGAAAAATTAGGGGCCACAGGCAAAAACGGGCCCGTAGCAATGAACAAAGCACAAGCGTATAGCAAAAAGGGCCAACGACGCGCCCTAACCCTATTCGATGCGCCATGCGAGCAAAAAGATACATGACCGGAGGCATCCGCACCCAGGTCATGTGGTGAGATTATAAGCTGGCTGGGTAGAGATGTCAAATAACTTTTTAGAGCTTACTTACCAGCAGTCAAAATAATCACGACCCCAAAATCATTCCTGCCCTTTCCTACCATTTTGGGTAACGACTAACGTCCCCGACTTCAATCACCACAAAGGCACAAAGACACTAAGAACACCAAGCATTTCAAACCTTTTTCTTTCTTTGTGCCTTCGTGTCTGAGTGGTTTCTAGCCGGGCGACCTTAGTCGTAACCATTTTTGAAAATTTGTCATTCAAGGCTATACTGTAAGGTAACGTTGCAGCGCACTTTTTTCGTAAAACAACAAAACTATGGCGTATGGACAGCCATCTCAAGCTATCGCTCAAGGAGGAGCACAACCATGTTGAACCTTTCCATCTTGCTTGAATCCAGTGCCCAGGACTATCCGGGCAATGTTGCGGTTATTTTCAACGAAAAGAAGATAACTTATGCGGAGCTTAACGCTGCCGCCAACATGTTTGCCAACGGCTTGCAAAAGTTGGGTGTCAAAAAAGGGGACAAGGTGGCGTTGATGATGCCCAATGTACCTTATTTTCCCATCGCTTATTATGGCATCTTAAAAACGGGCGCAACAGTTGTGCCATTCAATGTGCTGTTTACTGCCCGCGAGGTTGCTTATCATATCAAGGATAGCGACGCGGTGGCGCTGATTGGCTTCACAATGTTCGGCGATGCTGCTATCGGAGGCTTCAACGAGGTCGATTCCTGCAAAAAGTTGATTATGGCCAGCGCAGACCCCACCAAGCCTTTTAGCAGCGATGATGACGCCGCCATCGACTTTAATCATTTTCTGGGATTTGGCGGTTCTCCGCACTTTGACACAGTGCAAACCATGGCTGATGACACCGCTGTAATTTTGTACACTTCGGGAACCACTGGCACCCCCAAAGGGGCGGAACTAACCCAAAGTAACATGCTGATGAATGCCATTGGCAGCCAAAAGCTGGTAGATGGCAAGCCGGGCGATGTGGCATTGGCCACGCTGCCCCTGTTCCACTCATTCGGGCAAACAGTGGTGATGAACATGGCCTTTTATGCTGGCGCAGCCATCACACTGCTGCCCAGGTTCACGCCCGATGCTGCTTTCAGGATTATGGAGCGGGATAATGTGACCATTTTTGCCGGTGTTCCCACCATGTACTGGGCCCTGTACAGTTATCCCAACGCCGAAGAAGAATTCGACATGAAGAAGATTGTAGACACGCTGCACACCGCAGTTTCGGGCGGGTCGGCGCTGCCTGTGGAACTACTGCGCAATTTCGAGGCCCGCTTCAATGTGCCCATCCTCGAAGGTTACGGTCTTAGCGAAACCTCGCCGGTAGCCAGCTTCAATCTCAAATGGATTGAGCGCAAGCCCGGTTCCATTGGCATTCCCATTTGGGGTGTGCAGATGGGCCTGGTAGATGACGATGACAATCTCATTGCCAAGCCCACCGAAGCGGGGCAACTCAGCGATGTAGGCGAAATTGTCATCCGCGGGCATAATGTGATGAAAGGCTACTACAAGCGCGAAGAGGCCACTGCCGAGGTTATGCGCGGCGATTGGTTCCACTCGGGCGATTTGGGGCGCATGGATCACGAAGGGTATTACTACATCGTGGATCGCAAAAAGGAGATGATTTTACGTGGCGGCTACAACGTTTATCCCCGTGAAATCGAAGAATATCTGATGACGCATCCCAAGGTTTCGCTGGTGGCTGTCAAGGGTGTGCCTCATGCCACCCTGGGCGAAGAGGTGAAAGCCTACATCGTGCTCAATGCCAACGAAACTGCCACAGCCGAAGAGATTATCGCCTTTGCTAAAAAGGGCCTGGCTGCCTACAAATATCCCCGTCTGGTCGAATTCCGCTCCGCTCTGCCCATGACCGCCACAGGTAAAATCCTCAAGCGGGCATTGGTCGATGAATCCTGATTTTTAACACACCTTCCTGGCACGCAGATTTTGCTGTAACAGTATTGGCAAAATCTGCGTGCTTTTTAGCTTCTCGTGCGGGCGCGGGCATTATGCGCGCGGCATACGCGCCTGCAAGCGTTCCAAAAGGTCGTCCTGGTTATTCAGAGGAACCATGTTGATAAATCGCCGTCGTTCGACAGTGATGAGCCCATTCTCCTGGCGGGGGTAATAGCTGACAATCAGTGCTTCGTTTCTGCGCCCACCCATCTCAGCCGATGCCAGTTGCGCCACGTTCACCCGATGCTCTGCGTGCAACGGGGTGTAATAAACCAGGGTTTCGCCATCGAATTCAGCCCAGGCAAAGGCCCCCAAGACCAGGCGCACGGTAATAAAGGCCACGCCCAACAACACGATGAACCAGAGCGTACTGTGCCGGGCCCAGGCTTCGCGGGCCAGCCACACTGTCGCGGCAGCATAAAGAATGGGGTAAATGCGAAAAAGTGTTTTGGGGGTGTAACGAGTCGGTGACATGAGGATAAATGGCCTTGTGTGAAATAAAAAATCATTAGCGCTGCCCCCACTTTTTGCCACAAAGAGCATTTTCCTGGCAATTCTCTCTGGACAGAAGTGAAGCGCTACATGTTGTCAGGAATAAAGTTCCTTTTTGAGGACGCCAATGTAGGGCAAATCTCGATAAAACTGATCAAAATCAAGGCCGTAGCCAATAACGAATTTATCGGGAATTTCAAAGCCGACCCAATCAACCGGCACATCAACCTCGCGACGCGAGGGCTTGCTAAGCAGGGTGACAATGCGCAAACTAGCCGGTTTTCGGGCCAAAAGCATCCCGCGCAAGTAAGCCAACGTATTGCCGCTATCGATGATGTCCTCGACGATGAGTACATCCTTGCCCTCGATGGGTTTATCCAAATCTTTGAGAATGCGCACCACACCCGAGCTTTCAGTTGCTGCCCCGTAGCTGGAAACGGCCATAAAATCAATGGTCAGGGGCTGCCGGATAAAACGCATGAGATCGGCCAGGAAGATGACGCTGCCTTTGAGCACCGAAATAAGTAACAGTTCTTGGCCCTGATATGCCGCGGTAATTTCATCGCCCAGGGCCTGAACACGGGCCAAAAGTTCCTGGGTAGGAATAAGAATTTCCGCGACATCAGAATGATTTTCTTTCATAAGTCCCTCCGAGTGCTATGTGGGGCAAAAATGGATGAATGATGCGGCCATTTTAGCACAAAATCGCACAAACGCCCGCACTTCCGGCGGGTTACTTTCCCTTCTTCCGCAAGATGAGCGCTTGAAAATACAAGTCGGGATTGCTTTCATCGGAGATGATTCGCTCGAACTGCTGTATCTGAAACACCGCACTCACAACATCCAGCAGGTGCGCATCGCTGTAAAAGGAAAAGAAACGTTTGGGTTCATAGAAATCATCTTGCCAGACACCTTCACTTTCGTAACCGCCATACAATCCCAGAAAAAATAACCCACCCGGTTTCATTACCACGCTGATGCCACGCAAAGCCGCGGGCATGGCCTTTTTGGGCAGATGCAACAGGCTGTTCAGGGCATAAACAGCATCGAAGGTGGCCCGAGCAAAGGGCAGTTGCGTAAAATCAACCACCTGGGCCCGCAGCCCCTTTTGCCGACAGATGGCCACCATCTCAGGCGAAAAATCGGTACAGCAAACATCCAGCCCCTGTTTCGCAAAAAAGAGGCTGTCTCCGCCCGGTCCCGCGCCCAACTCCAGCAGCGAGACCTTTTGCTCTTGCTGCAAAAGCGCCAGAAAATGACCTCGCACCTCACGCTTCCAATCCTCCACCTCCAGCGCATCACGATTTTGGGCCATCTTGTTGTAGGCTTGGCGTAACGAGGCTTTCAGCAAATCGGGCATCGGCATTCGAGGCTTGGCGGGCGTGACGGTAAAAACGCATACCATCAAATTATAGCGGAATGCCCCGGCAGAGTCAAAGCAATCAGCTTGCTGCGTCCCAGCTCAAGACTGCGCCCGGTTAAGCAAGTGATGCTATGAAAGCTGAAATGTAACACCTCATCGCTATCCAGAGCGCACCACCAAGTGTACAAAGCCACCAAGACACGAAGAAAAAAGGAAAACGCCCACACTCAACAAAACGCTTGACAAATGCTGAACTCAGGTGTAAAATGAATTATCATTCAATTAACGAATAAGGATTCAAAAAATGAAATCACGTTCACAAAGACGCCGCGACCGCCGTCGGCAAGCACTCATCAACGCAGCGCAACAACTCATCGCTCAAAACGGCATTGCC
>CAZMDD010000137.1:0-11611 GCA_964565065.1 uncultured Caldilineales bacterium
AGGGGCTGAATGTGGTGGATGATCTACCTGGCGACGCCCGGGAGGTGATGGATGTGACGGGCGTCGATGGCGTGGTGGTGGCCTTCGACCGCACGCTGGATTATCGCAAGCTGAATATCGCCTACCAGGCGCTGCTGCGGGACGCACATTTTTACGCCACCAATGCGGATAAGGCCTGTCCCATGCCCGGCGGTTTCATTCCCGACGCGGGGGCCACCCTGGCAGCGCTGGAACACATCACCGGGCGAAAGGTGGAGGTGCTGGCGGGCAAACCCTCGCCCATCATTGTGGAGGTGGCGCTGGAGCGACTGGGCCTGCCTCCGGAGCAGTGCCTGATGGTGGGCGATCGCCTGGAAACGGACATCCGCATGGGGCAGCAAGCGGGCATGTGGACTGCGGTGACGCTGACGGGCGCGTCGGGCCGGGCGGACGCGGAGCGTCTGCAACCCCCGCCCGACTTCATCGTGGAAAATCTGGGCGAATTGGTCAGGGGGATACTGGACGCAACGGCTCGAGAATAATCTCGGCATGGCCCGCGAAAAATCCCAGCGACAAGGCTGTCCTGATGATTGAGAAAATCCCAACTGCGGGCTTGGCACCGTCACCAACCAACCGCCCAAAAAACGCCGCCATAAAAAAACCGCCAGTAAGATGACTGGCGGTAAGGCGGGGAGGGAGGGATTCGAACCCTCGAGAGACCTTTCGGCCTCTACCCACTTAGCAGGCGGGCGCACTCGGCCGGACTATGCGACCTCCCCAAATTTTAGCGGCGAGACCAGGCGGAGGGTGAGGGATTCGAACCCCCGGTGCCGTCTCCGGCACAGTTGTTTTCAAGACAACCGCCTTCGTCCTCTCGGCCAACCCTCCGTGAACAATGTCCCGGTAGGCAGGGCGAATCATACCATCGGGCAGGCGAAATGTCAAGAAGAAGTGTGGAAAAATCGTACATCCAACAAATGATCCATGACCTCAAGTGCAGGAAGTCGCTTGTCTCGCCCCCAAGCAAAAAATGTTTTCCCTATGCAAAAAACTGTGGTAGAGTGTCCAGAGCCCCAAGTCCAAAGTGATAAACTTTCACTGCCACAGGAATGCACCTTATGAAACAAGCCCGCTTGCTTTTTCTTCTCTCCTTCTTACTGCTGTTGATTCTGGTTGCCTGCACAGGCCCGAAAACGACACCGGCGTCACACGACCCCACGCCCGCGCCTAACACGCCCGCACCCACTCGCACGCCCGCGCCTGACACACCCGCACCCACGCCCGAGGCCAGCATCGAACTAATGGTGCTGTACACCAATGACGAACATGGCTGGATGGCAGGCAAAAAGGAAGGCTCAGGCGCAGCGGAAATGCTGGGCCTCTGGCAAGAACGCTTTGGCTACGATCAAGCCGACAGCCGTTTTATCGTGCTCAGCGGAGGCGATAACTGGACTGGGCCGGCAATCTCTACCTGGTTCAAGGGCGAAAGCATGGTCGAAATTATGAATGCCATGGGCTACGATGCCTCGACCCTAGGCAACCATGAGTTTGATTTTGGACTGGAGGTGCTGCAAGCCCGGACGCAGCAGGCACAATTCCCCTATCTGGCAGCCAACATGCAGGGCAAAGAAAACTCCCAGCTTTCTCGACAACTGGGCCTGCAACCCTACACATTGCTGGATGCAGGCGGTGTTAAAGTGGGCATCATCGGACTAGCCAATGTTGATACACCCAAAGTCAGTAATCCCATGTATTCCGGGCAATTCAACTTTGAACCTTATGTCAAGACGCTAACAGCCACCCTGCCTCAGATGCGCGCCCAGGGAGCTGAGATCATCCTGGTGAGCAGCCATCTTTGCAACGAAGCCTTGCGCTCGCTGGCTGCTTCGGTGGCAGATTTAGATATCACGCTGTTTGGCGGCGGCCACTGCCATCAAATTCTCAACGAAAAGTCAGGGGAGGCTGTGCTGCTGACCAGTGGATCCTATCTGCAAAATGTGGCATGGGCCATGATTCGCTACAACCCCAGCACAAAAAGGGCTGAAGTGAGTGATTACGGAGTGGAGAAAAACAAAAACGCGCGGGCGGACGCGGCTTTAGCATCCATCATTGAAAAATGGCAGGCTGAGGTGGATGAAAGTTTGGGCCAGCCCATCGGCTATTTGCAAAACACCTTGCCGCGGCGGCGCAAGTTGATGCAGGCGCTCATCACCGAAAGCTGGCTGCTGGCGTATCCTAATGCCGATGTAGCGCTGACCAATTTGGGCGGGATGCGGGATGATTTGCCCGCGGGCCCGGTGAACATCGGAGCAATTTTGGGTGTGATGCCCTTTGATAATGTGTTGATCGATGTGCAGCTAACAGGCGCCCAATTGTCCGAAGTCATCTCGCAGCAAAGCGGGCGCGTGGCTGTGGGCGGGATGCACCGCGCGGGCCTGAGCTGGGCGCTGGATAAAAATGACCAGCCCCTGGAAGAGGATGCAATTTATCATGTGTTGGTAAATGATTTTATGTACGCGGGCGGCGATGATTATGACCTGCTGGCAGAAGCAGACCCTAATGGCTACAACACCAGTATCGATTGGCGGCAACCGGTCATCGATTGGATTTTAGCGCAAAACAGCACGCCCGAACAGCCACTGGATGCAGCGATTCGGGCGCTGGAAGAATAGCAAAGCACGCAACCGGGGTTAAAGCGGCTCGAAGCGGGCCTGGAAGAAACGCAGATATTGCGGTTCATAAACCATCTTCAGGCCGCGGGCGCTTTCACGGGCATCCCACACCGATTTAATAGACTCAGCTACCACGTCCATGTGGGCCTGGGTGTAAACCCGTCGGGGGATGGTGATGCGCACCAGCTCCAGTTTGGGATGGCGATTTTGCCCGGTTTTGGGGTCGCGCCCCGCGCTGACCACACCGCGCTCCATGGTGCGAACGCCCGAATCAAGATAGATGTTGGCGGCCAGCACCTGCGCTGGATAAGCATCCTGCTCGATGTGGGGATAAAAACGCTTGGCATCCAAAAAGATAGCATGCCCGCCAATGGGCTGCACGATGGGAATGCCCCAATCTACCAAAAGCTCACCCAAATAGCGCACCTGCCCCACGCGGGCCCGCACATAATCATCTTGCACCGCCTCAGAAATGCCGATGGCCAGCGCCTCCATATCGCGGCCCGCCATGCCTCCATAAGTGTGCAGACCTTCATAAACCACCACCATGTTACGAGCCTTTTCAAAAAGATCCTCATCATTGGTGGCCAGCCAGCCGCCGATGTTGACCAAATTATCCTTTTTGGCCGACATCCAGGCGCCATCGGTGTAGCTGCAAAAGGCTTTCAGAATTTCGGCGATGCTTTTATCGGCGTAGCCCGGTTCCCGCTCCTGGATAAAGAGCGCATTTTCCATCATGCGGGTGGCATCAAGATAAACGTGGATGCCGTGAGCATGGGCCAGCTCGTAAACAGCCTGGATGTTGGCCATGCTGATGGGCTGTCCCCCTGCCATGTTCACCGTGCCCGCCACACTCACGTAAGGGATATGTTCGGCACCCACTTTATCGATGAGCGCCTGTAACTTGTCCAAGTCGATGTCTCCCTTGAAGGGATGTAAATCAGCGGGGTCATGCGCTTCATCGATGATGACATCGACAAATGTGCCGCCAGCCAGCTCTTGATGCAGACGGGTGGTGGTAAAATACATGTTGCCCGGAATAAAATCGCCAGGCTTGATAAGCGCCTGACTGATGAGATGCTCAGCACCGCGGCCCTGGTGGGTGGGCACCACGTGTCGATAGCCATAGTAGGTTTGAATAGCCTCTACCAAATGATAAAAATTGCGACTTCCCGCGTAGGCTTCATCTCCCAGCATCAGGCCCGCCCACTGCCGATCGCTCATGGCACTGGTTCCGCTATCAGTCAGCAAATCGATGTAGACATCATCGGAGCGTAGCAAAAAGGTGTTGTAACCAGCCTCGGCCATAACTTGGGCGCGGTCCTCAGCAGGAATCTGGCGGATAGGCTCCACCATTTTTATCTTCCAGGGCTCGGCCCATGAACGGCGGCCAAATTGCTGCCCCATGGTTTGCGGAATGATTCGTTTATCAGACATGATTGACTCCTTTGGGAAGAGAGATGAAAAGCACATCAACAGAATAATTTTAACCCATTTCGCCCCAATAATCAAGAGTCTAAATCAAAAAGACAGAAAATCAAAAGAACCTATTGTAAAATAAGATAACGACGAAGAATCTTCGCAAAATAAAACTACGGGCGCAAGGGGGCGGAAGGATGAGAAGAGAGAGATGCGGGCGCTGAGCATCCCCCACTGCTCACTGCCCTATGGCTGACCGTACTCAGCCAGAACAACGTCGCCCGAGACATTGAGAAAGCAGAGATAGGCCACGGGTGTGACATTCAGCAGGTGCTGCATGGCGGTGATGTAACGCCGCACTTGCTGATCATACCTTTCCTGGCGGATGCGCTCACGCATGGCCGATTCATCTTTGACGTAATCTGTTTTGAAATCGGCTAAAAACCATTGGCCCTCTTCCTGCCAGGCAATGTCGATGATGCCGCGGTCGATGCCGGTATCGGTGCGCAAGTCGTAGGGCCACTCATGCACACGGCTGGGATTATCCTTGATGCGTTGCCAAAAATCGCTGGCGACAAAATGGTTCAACGTGCGTCGAGCCCGCGCCAGGGCATCTTGCAGCATGGCATCGTCGCTCAACCCCAGACCGCGGGCGCTGGCCTTGAACCAGGCATCAAAACGGGTATCCAGCGGGAAACGCTCTAATTCGATGGCCCGATGCACCAAAGAGCCCACCACCCATGCCGGGGCCCGGGCCCGTACATCTGGCCGCGGTGCAATACGCCACACGCGGCGCTCCGGTCGGGCCTCGACAGCCTTCTGCTTGTCATCCAGCGTATCTTCATCGGCCACCAGCTTGGCCAACATGCGCACCTCAAGCTTGGGGTGCCAGGTTGTCGCGGCAGCGGGCCTGGTCACAGACTGCGGCTGCCAGTCCTCTCCCAGCAAAATACAACGATACGTTTCAGCGGTCAGTTCCTCGGTCTGAGGGGGTAAATTCCTAAAATTAATGGGGATGGCCAGAGCCGCGACCAATCGTTGCAACCATCCCTTGTTTTGTGCTACTCCGCTGATGAACAATGCCTCTTGGGCCCGAGTGGCGGCCACATAGAGTAATCGCCGGTCTTCGGCATCCTCTCGCTGCTGTTCAAGCTGCTGGAGCGCACGATAGAAGGTGGAGCGCTCAGAGTGGCCCGGGCGACGCGGAAGCTGCCATCCCACCTGTTTTTGGGCTATGAGCAGGCCGGGACGTGAACGGCTTTGATGGGTCACATCGCCCAGGACCACCAGTGGAAATTCCAGGCCCTTGGCCCGATGTACGGTCATCAATTGCACTGCACCTTCGGCAACCACGGGCGCTTCTCCTTCGCGCACGGCCACCACCCGCGAAAGTTTGACAAAGTCGATAAAATCGGCAATTTGCACGAATCGGGCCCGCTGTACATCCGCTAACAGCTTGCTCACATTGCGTGCGGCCCGCTGCTGGCCCGCGGCTGTCAAAATGGCCAGATAATCTGTCTCATCCAAATAAGTCTTGAGCAAATCAGCCACGGCATCGCGCCCGGCCATGCCCGCCAGGCGCATGATGAGTGTGCGGGCCCGTTGCGCGCGGGCCTGCTCAGGCGCGGGCATGGCCGCGATAGCCAGGGGCAATGTCTGCCACAAACTCAGGGGCTCCTCTTGCTGCTGGCGAATTTGAGCCAGTTGATAAAGCGCGACATCGCTAAGGCCCAAACCGGGCGAACGCAATGCGCCCACCAACGCCACATCGTCGCCAGGATCAGCCGCGGCCCGCATGACCACCACCAAATCCCGAATCTCGGGACGCTGATAAAAGCCGCGGCCGGCCAAGGTCAAAAAGGGGATACCGGCAGCATCCAAAGCATCTTCATAAACTGAAAAGCTGGTGGAAGCACGGCAAAGAATCGCCACATCGCCAGGCTGATAATGCCCTTCATCCAGTAAAACGCGCAAACGCTGCACCACCGCTTGCGCCGACCGAGTCAGAGCGCCCTCAGCCTTGGTTCCGGTTCCCAGATAAAATTCGATAAAAGGTGGACCAGGATGAACAGAAGCGGGGCCTCGGGCCGGCTGCAACGCCTCGAAAGGAGCCTCCCACAGATGCCGGGCCGGACTCAAGATGGGCTCCAGCAGTGTGTTCAGGGCATTTACCAAATGTCGATGTGCGCGCCAAGTCTCATCCAGTGCAGCAAGGCGATACCCCGCGGCCTGAAACTCGTGACGTAAATCCTGAAAAACGGCCACATCCGCGCCCCGAAAACGATAAATGGACTGCTTGCCATCGCCCACCAGAAATCGCACCCCCCGGCCAGCATCCAGCAGCGCCAGCAACTGTGTCTGACGCTGATTGGTATCCTGAAATTCATCCACCAAAAGCGCCTGCACCTGCTTTTGCCACCACATCCGCACAGGCTCATGCTCACGCAGCAAGGCTATGGCCCGATGCTCCAAATCGTCGAAATCCAACGCTTGCAAATCATGTTTGCGCTGCGCATAAATGTGCATGGCTCTGAGCGCAATGGCCCGCAACTGCACCAGGGCCCGGGCAGAACGCTCATCCTCCTGGTTCAACGATTCGGCCAGCCAGGCAGCATCTTTGCTGGCCTCACGCAGGTGGCGCAATGCCCCCTTGAGCGCGGTCACCTCCTCCTTGCCGCCGGGCCAATGGCGAGCACTGCCGCCAGTTAGTTTCAGGCCGATTAGCAGAGGAATGCCCTGCGCTACCTGTCCATCATCCAGCAAAAAGAGCGCCGCGCGGGCTTGTGCCACCTGAATAGCCAGCTTATCATCATCACTCAGCGGCGTGGCAGTAGCCAGGCGTTGTCGTGCTTCTTGCCAGGAAGGATTGGCCACCATCTCGGCCAGTGCGGCTTGCTGTTGCTCATGCAGCCAGCTCGCCCAAGCAGCGCTTACAGCTTCAGCGGAGGTGGGCAAATCAGCCAGCATCTTCCGGGCTTCAGAGCCAATACCCAGCAATCTTGAAACCGCACGGCGTACCACAGCCTCGTCCACCGCTGCTAGTAAATCGGCTAGCTCAGTTTGGCTGGCAGCCCAAAAGAACGCATCATCCACAGCTTCGGCCCGCAACAACAACGATTTTCCCTCCTCCAGGGTGGCAAAATCGGGATCAACCTGCGCCTCGACAGGATGAGAGCGCAAAATCTCCTGGCACAGGCCATGAATGGTGCTGATGCGGGCAGCATCCAGTTGCACAGCCAATTGCCGCCATCGGGCCCGCTCATCCTCGGGTAGATGTGGCAAGTCGGCATAGGCCCACAGTTCCTTGCGGATGCGATTGCGCATTTCGCGGGCAGCCTTGCGGGTAAAGGTAATCGCCACGATGCTGCGCAAAGGGAGGCCCTGCACCAAAAGTTGCAAATAACGGGCGGTGAGCGTACGCGTTTTGCCAGTGCCCGCCCCTGCGGTAATCAGCGCGTCGCCCTGTAGATCCCGAATGGCAGCCACTTGCTGCTGACTCAGGGTCAGCGCTTGAATGATGGGGTGCTGGTGCGAGGGCATGGCAGGGAGAAGGTTGGGTGACGGAGGCTGCCTTACTGCTTGCTGTTTACCGCGGCACGCAGGGCCCGGAGCAACGGCTGGATGCGTGCGGCGTGCAGGCGATAGCTGGCCCGGTTGACGATTAGCACCCCTTGCGAGGGCATGATTTCTTGCAGCTCTACCAAATGATTGGCGCGCAGGGTGCTACCCGTTTGAATAATATCGACGATGAGATCAGCCATGTTGACTAACGGGCCCAGTTCTACAGAGCCACTCATGTAGATAAATTCTGCGGAGATGCCGCGACCCCGAAAGTATTGTTCAGCCAGGCGGGGATATTTGGTGGCGACGCGGGGACTGATTTCCAGACGCAGCGGGCGCTGGGGCCGACGTGCCGGAGCTGCTACCGAAAGCCGACAGTGACCAAAGGGCAACAACAGCGGCTCATACACATCTGCGGCCCGTTCACGCACCGCGTCCAGCCCGGCAATGCCAATATCAGCCGCGCCCTGCTCCACAAAAACGGGTACATCCATGGGCTTAACCATGAGATATTGCAATGAAGCGTCCTGGCTGGGAACGACCAGTTGGCGCTCATCCTGGGCGTTGGGCTGTGACCAGCCTGCGCGTTGCAGCCAGGTCAAGGATTCATCGGCCATGCGGCCTTTGGGAAGGGCAATGGTCAGGGGTATCACAGTTGCGGAGGGGTGAGGTGTGCGAGCCATGTTTGGTCAGAGAGCTGTTGGGTGTTGGTTTCGGTTTCCAGAGTAAGCGTGCCGTTGCAATGACAATGAAGTCGCCGGGAAAAGTGCCGCGGGTCTTCGGCATCCAGGGCCAGAGCCACAACCAAGCCAGCCGCGCGGGCCTGACGGGCCAATGTCACGTGCTGGCCGCAATCGCAAGGAAAAATGAGTAAGTCGGGCTGAGGGTTGGCGGGTGAGCCCATTTGCCGCGTTTGGGCCAGCAGCAGACGGTCGATGTAGAATGCACAGCCTACCGCGGGCAGGTCGGGCCCAAATTCACCAATCAGATTGTCGTAGCGCCCGCCATTGACCACCGAAAATCCGATGCCGGGTGTATAGGCCTTGAAGGTGATGCCGGTGTAATAATCCATGGCCCGCACATCAGCCAAATCAATATCAAAGTAGGACTTAACGCCATACCAGGCCAATCGGGCCTCGACAGCTTGCAAACGGTCGAGGGCTTGGTGCATGGTGGCGTTGCAGGCCAGGTCACGGGCCCGGGCCAGAATGCCGTTCCCTTGCGGTCCTACCAAATCCAGCAGCCCCAGCACAGCGTGCCGCCCGCAGTCACTGAGCGAAAGGGTGTCGACCAGCGCCCCGACATCATCGGCGCTCTTGCGATCCAGTGCGTTTTGCAGTTGACTGGTAGTGGCTGCATCCAGGTTCAGATGGGCCAGCAGACCGTGGAAGTAGCCCAGGTGACCAAGGCTGAAGCGAAAGTTGCTGATGCCCAGCGTTTGCAGGGCCAACGCGGCCAGGGCCAGTACTTCGGCGTCGGCATCCGCGGAGGAGATGCCTACCAGCTCGACGCCCGCCTGCCAAAATTCCCGCTGCCGCCCGGCTCGGGGGTCTTCGTAGCGGAAGACGGGCCCGGCATAGAAGTAGCGCTGAGGCAATGGCTGGTCGTAGAGCTTGGAGCCGATGATGCGAGCGGTGGGAATGGTGAGATCGGGGCGCAGAGCCAAAACGCGGCCTTCGCGGTCGAAAAAGCGATAAAGGTCTTCTGCGGCTTGTCCGCTCATTTCGGTGGTCAGGGTTTCGGCGTATTCAAAGAGCGGAGGGATGATTTCGTTGTAGGCCCAGGCGCGGGCCTGGGTGCGCAAGGTGGCTTCGATATGACGCCGTTGTTGGGCGGCGCCACCAAAGTAGTCGGCAACGCCGCGCGGGATAGCTGGTGGCATGAGAACAAGAAGATGGGGCGGGCCAGGGGGCGCAACATCCCCCCAAGCCTGGTGGAAGGGCCGGATAACTCACTGCGGCCTTTTATAGGAAGAGGTCGCATCTGGGAGTTGTGCTGTCTTTGCAGAGGATACACGCTCCGCGGGTAGAATGCAAGATCAGGTGCAAATGCAGCGATTCGTGCCGCGACTGCGGGGCTGCGCAGTGGGGCTTGACATGTGAGACGACTTACAATATAATTAGTTTAGCTAACTAACACATCTTGCAAGCTCTTTTAGGAAATCAAGCTATGTCTGCCGATAAATTTCTCTCCTTAATGATTCGGTTACGGCGTCTGGCTCCGGCACAGGCGGCACAACTTTCGCCCTCAGCCATGGGCATCATCGATTTTGTTGCGACTTCGCCCTATTGCGGCATCAAGGATATTGCCCGCGGGTTGGAGGTTTCTGCGCCCACGGTGAGCGTGGCGGTGCGGCAATTAGAGGAATCGGGACTTATGGCCCGGCAGCCTCATCCTCGCGATAAACGGGCAGTGCAGCTTTTTCTGACGCCAGCAGGGCAAGCGATTTACGATGAGACGTATCAGGCTCGACGCCAGACATTTGAGCAATTGCTGGCCCGGCTGGATGATGATGAAGGGGAGATGTTGTTGGTTCTGCTACAAAAAGCATTGGGCGATTCTGTCCCATCTACCGCACGAGGAGCAAGCAATGAATCAGCAGACTAATGTAGCATCGGCACAAGCGGACGCAACGGGTGCGAGGCTGCCTCGCATTGCTGCGGTGCTGGCCGCGATTATCGGCGCCATGGCGATTTTTGCCGGGGGCCAGGTGATTTTCATGGGCAAGATAATGCCCTACCATGTCATCGATTGGCTTCCTGTGTATAATTTTGCTGTGGGTGTCTTCTCGCTGCTGGTTACAGCGGGGCTGCTCTGGCGTCGTGCCCGCACGGCCATGATGGCGGCTGTGGGCACGTTGGCAACGCACGCCCTGATTACTGTTATCCTGCTGGTGGGCTACCGGGGCATTGTGGCGGGCGAAAGCCTCAAGGCCATGACTGTTCGTCTGGTGGTGTGGTGCATCATTGTCGGTTTGATGGTTTGGCACAGAAGAAAGTAAGTACACCGATGTAACTACTAACGTACCCGACTTCAATCACCACAAAGGCGCAAAGACACTAAGAACACCAAGCATTTCAAAGCTTTTTCTTTTCTTCGTGCCTTTGTGGCTTCGTGTCTTCGTGGTTTCTAGCCGGGCTACCTTAGTAGTAACACACCAATTCAATAAAGTACTCAGGAGATTAAGATGGCTACTAAACTTGTTCTTTTTACAACGATTTCATTTTTGCACAATTTGTTCACCGCAATCTGGATGGGTGGCATGATGGTGGCGCTGATTGCTTATCTGCCTGCGGTCAAAGAGGTTTTAGGCCCGGGCCCGCAAAGCAAGAAGATTATGGGGCGCTTCCAGAAAAAGCTACGCATCTGGGTCTATATCAGCATCGTCATGCTAATCATCACGGGCATTTTGATGAGTCGCCGCAGCCCCGATTTTGCGGGCTGGTTCAGTTTTGCCACATCTTATTCTGCTGCGCTGAGCGTTAAGCACATTATGGTACTGGTGATGATTGCGATTTCGCTGTATCGTTCGTTGGTGCTAACTCCCAAGGCGCCAGCCATGCCCCAGGCGGGTGCAGTTCCTGGCAAAGGCACTCCCAGGCCCGACAAAGCTGCTGCCGGGCGTGAAAAGCTTAGTGCGACACTTTTGCTGACCAATGTGGTCCTGGCTGTGCTGGTGCTGCTGAACAGTGCGGTTGTGCAGGCGTTGGCACTGCGCATGCCGGGCAAATAGATCTATCAATCAAGGTACAACACCTTTCAAGTTTTGGTAGTCGTTATTTTTGACTAATGGTAACTGTTCACCTTTCGTCCATGTTCGTCGGCTTGTTCAGCGGAAAATGGTAACTACTAACGTACCCGACTTCAATCACCACAAAGGCGCAAAGACACTAAGAACACCAAGAATTTCAAAGCTTTTTCTTTTCTTCGTGCCTTTGTGGCTTCGTGTCTTCGTGGTTTCTAGCCGGGCTACCTTAGTA
>CAZMDD010000138.1:0-19133 GCA_964565065.1 uncultured Caldilineales bacterium
GCTGCGGCTTGCCAGCGCCACAGGCCCGCCAGCGCCAGCAACAGCAAAAGTGTGCCACTTGCCAAAATCAAGATAGGGCTGCGGCTCGGGCGAATGGTGAGGGTGGTCATAACAAGGATGGCACGATCTTACCACGAAACAGGGTGCGTTTCAATTTGCAGACTCTGGCGGTTTGTTTTGGGATTGGGGCAGGCCTTGCAAAACTTGCCAGATTGGGCACCGGGTCGGCAAAAAGGGGGCACGCTCAGTAGTTTTTGTTTGTAACGACTAACGTACCCGACTTCAATCACCACAAAGGCACAAAGACACTAAGAACAGCAAGCATTTCAAAGCTTTTTCTTTTCTTCGTGCCTTTGTGGCTTCGTGTCTTAGTGGTTTCTAGCCGGGCGACCTTGGTGGTAACTTTGTTTTCTTTCCTGACTGCGTTTTTTGTTGGTGGTATGTTTTAGAACAAGCTTAGTTGCTCAGGGCCCGCGGCTTTGCGTTTTTTCTTCATGGCCTGCATCGCTTCTATCTCCAGCAAGGCGGTTTCGATGTCATCGACAAATTGCGAGCGGGAGTTGTGCAGCTCTTTGCCAAAGAGAAAGCGTTTGCGTGCATGGGTGAGGATGAGTTTGCGCTTGGCCCGGGTCATGCCTACGTAAAAAAGTCGCCGCTCTTCTTCTAAATTTACCTGCTGGTTGGGGCCGATGTGGGGCAGAAGGCCCTCTTCGCAGCCCACTATGAAAACGGTATCGAATTCCAGGCCTTTGGCCGCGTGCAGGGTCATTAGTGTTACACGGTCGGCGCGGGGATCGTAGCTATCTGTTTCCGATTGCAGTGCCATGTGGGTGAGAAAGTGAGCCAGCTCGTGGCCAAA
Organism: uncultured Caldilineales bacterium; assembly: GCA_964565065.1. Taxonomy (GTDB): domain Bacteria; phylum Chloroflexota; class Anaerolineae; order J102; family J102; genus M2005. The sequence continues at coordinate 860 of CAZMDD010000138.1, forward strand.
GGGTTGCGCCATGTGCGCCAGACGTTGCACGTCCGCTTTTTCGTCATCCTGGGGCAAAAGCAGGGTGGCAAGCTGGATGATGAGCTGGGAGACCGGCTGCCGGATAGCCCGCTCGGGCCAGGATGGGGGCAGGGTTGCAGGCAGTTGTGCCCGATGTATCTGGCTTTGCGGATTGTGTAGGATGTTGAGTGCGGCCAGCAGCAGGCGTATCTGGGGCCGGACGCTGAAAGGGGTTTGTCCTACAGTTTGGTAGGGGATGCCGGAACGATGGAAGGCTTCGATGAGGGGGGCGCTTTGTGCTTTGAGGCGGTACAATACTGCAAAATCGCCAAAACCAAGACCTGATTCTCGGGTGGCATCCGCGACACGACCTGTGTTGAGGGAGAAGTTGCTGGTTCCGCCAATGTCCGATTCGATGTGATGCACCACGTATTCGGCCTCAGCTTTGTGGGTGGGGGCCTGGTGGATGCTGAGTTTGAGGTTGTTGCTGAATTGTGCCATGAGCGCGATGGCTTCGCGGTCAGGGTTTTTGGCGATGACTTGTTGGGCTGCTTGGAGGATGCTGGCCGCGGAGCGGTAGTTTTGTTGCAAGATGATTTTGCGGGCCTGGGGGTAATCTTGCAGGAAGCGACGGAAGTAGCTGGGGTCGGCCCCGCGAAAGCTGTAGATGGCTTGATCGGGGTCGCCGATGACGCAGATGTTGGCTCCGTCCTGGGTGAGTAGGCGTAGGAGATGGTATTGTCCCCGGTTCAAATCCTGATATTCGTCTACCGAGATCCAGCGGTAGCGGGCGTGCAGGTCGGCCAGAATGTGGGCATTGGTTTGCAGCAGGCGCACTGTTTGATAGATGAGGTCGTCAAAATCCAGTAGGTTGTCGCGTTGCAGTGCATCGTGATAGGCGCGGTAACGGATGGCGAAGTCGGGGTCGCCAGGACAAAGGTGGGTCAGTTGTGGGTCATCGGGCCCGAGAAGGTGTTGTTTGGCGGTGGAGAGTTGCTGCAGGAATTGTCGTCGGGCCTGGCTGCTGGGGCCCAGAAAGAGGGTTTTGACCAGTTTTTCCCGTTGTGCTTCATCCAGGATGCTGAAATCATTGCGCCAGTGTTGCCGCAGGATGGCGGCTCCGAAGGCGTGGAAGGTGCTGATGGTGATGCGTTCGGCTGTTGTTTTGCCCACCAGTGCGGCCAGGCGTTCTTGCATTTCTTGCGCGGCTTTGTTGGTGAAGGTGATGGCCAGGATGCTTTCGGGCGCAGCATTTTTTTGGGTGATGAGGTGGGCGATGCGCTGGGTGAGGGTGCGAGTTTTGCCGGCGCCGGGCCCGGCTACAATGATGAGGGGCACATCGGTGGTGTGGATTGCCTGAAGTTGCGCCTGGTTGAGGGTGATGGCGTTGGCTGCGGGGGTGGGGTGCAGCGGGCCCGCTGGTGGTGTGCTGGTTTTCTTGACCGGGGTCATGGGCGGGGGAGCAGGGTGCGGGGCGGGCGCAGTAACCTTGTTCTCGAACAGAGATTGCTGATTTTCCTGCAAAGAGGGGGCGGCAAAGAGTTTGATGACGCCAAATTCGCCATCATAGCCGGGCTGGGTGACGATTTCTCCCTGTCGCATTTTGCCAATTCCTTGCGCCAGTTTGGGTCCGGCCACGCTGGCAATTGCATCCAATGGCAAGTCGAAGAGGATTTCCAGCTCTGGCCCCAGCGCGGCCAGAATGCGATGGTATTCTCGTTGTACCCGTTTGCTATTGGGGCCCACGCCCTGCACTTCGGAGATGATTTCGGGCAGGGGGATGAGGCTGTGGAAGGGGGCTGCGTTGGGTTTGGGGATGCCCGGTTCTCGGTCGGCCAGGGTTTCGACGCGGTGCATGACGCCCACTGTTACCGGTTTGCCACACACGGGACAAAGGTTGTTGTGCGCCAGGGTGGTGCGTGGCTCCCACACGATGCCGCATTTGCGGTGGCCGTCGTAGTGATATTTGCCCTCCTCCGGGAAGAATTCCAGGGTGCCCCGATAGTGGTTCAGGTCGTGTGTCCGCAGTGCTTGAAAGAGTGCGTCGTAGCTGGGCTCGATGTCGAAGCGTGTGGCTTCTCGGGCCAATTTGGCGGGAGAGTGCGCATCGGAGCTGGATACCAGGGCGTAGCGGTCGAGGTTGCTAATGCGCCAGTTCATGGGCGGGTCGGAGGAAAGACCTGTTTCCAGCGCGAAAATGTGTGGGGTGAGGTCGGCAAAACAGGCTTCTACGCTGTCGAAGCCCGATTTAGAGCCCATCATCGCAAACCAGGGTGTCCAGATGTGTGCGGGGATGAGGTGGTTGCGGGGGCTAAGCTCCAGGATGATTTCCAGCAGGTCGCGGGAATCCAATCCTAAGATGGGACGGCCATCGGAGCGGATGTTGCCGATTTTTTCCAGCTCGGCCTGAATGCGGGCCACCATTTCCAGGTGGGGCGCAAAGATGACGTTATGCACTTTGCGTACTTTGCCTCCCCGTTTGTAGATGCTGCTGATTTCGCCGGAGAGCAGGAAGCGCACAGGTTTGCCCTGGCAGGCCGCGGGGGTTTGCACATCCAGTGCTCGCTCGATTTCCGGTTTGAGGCGATAGAGTCCAGGCTCGGCAGGTTCAAGGTTTTCCTGCATTTCGGCCAGCCAGCCAGGATGCGAGAGATCACCCGTGCCGACGATGTGTACCCCTTTACGTCGGGCCCACAAGGCCAGGTTGGGAAAGGTGAGCTGCTTGCTGGTGGCGCGGGAGTAGTGGGAATGGATGTGAAGATCGGCAATGAGGTGCATGGGGGGGCGAAGGCGTGAGATGTGAAGATGTGAGGCGTTATGCTGGGCAGAAGTTTATCATGTTGTCGGGCATCTGGAAAAGGGTGGGGTTGTGATGTGTAGAGCTGGCTCTGGGGGTAGTGTTGCCAATTTAGCAAAGATGTTGTATAATTAGAATCATTCTAATCATCTCTGTTTTTGTGATTGGCCTAGTGGGTGCGAATAGGCTCAATGCCTTTGTCGTGCCCTGCTCCGGTTCAATAACATGCTCATCAAACAGCCATTCAAGCTAACCACAGGAGGTTGCTATGATTGCACGTGTAGGAAAAGAAGCTCCCGATTTTGAAGCCTCGGCTTTTGTGCCCGGTGTCGGCTTTAAAAATGTAAAACTCTCTGATTACAAAGGCAAGTGGATTGTTCTTTGTTTTTATCCCGGCGATTTCACATTCGTCTGACCGACCGAACTCGCAGCGGTCGCTGCCAAATATGATGAGCTGCAAGCGCTTGATGTCGAAGTTTTGGCTATGAGCGTTGATAGCCGATTTGTACACCAAATCTGGCAAGCAGAAGAGCTCTCCAAGATGATCGATGGAGGCGTTCCTTATCCCATGCTTTCAGATGCCGGTGGCAAAGTGGGAACCATGTACGGCGTTTATGATGAAGATGCGGGTGTTGATATTCGTGGCCGTTTCATCATCGACCCCAATTTTGTCATCCGGGCCATGGAGGTTCTGACCCCGGAAGTTGGCCGGAATCCCAATGAATTAACTCGCCAAATCAAGGCCTTCCAGCATGTCGAGGCTACGGGCGAGGTGACGCCTTCTGGCTGGGAGCCTGGCGGCGTGACTTTGACGCCTGGCCCTGATCTGGTGGGCAAAGTTTGGACTGTTTGGAAACCGTAACATAAGCAGAGTGTGAAACGATAGTGCTGAAGGTGGAGCGGAATGGCCGTTCCACCTTTTTTGGGTGTTTTTGTGACAAAAGTAGCGTTGTTAGGGCTGCTGTTTGCATGTCGCTCGTTTCTGATGGCTCCGTCAAATTCGAACCACCACATTTTTTTCTTCCTGTTTTTGGGGATAGCTGTTATGGCTTGCTCACGCGCGCCCGCGTCGCCCGCACCAACGCGTACGCCCGTGCAGATGCAGGTTCCTGCGCCCACGCGCATGATGCCCACGCCCACACCCACGTCTACGCCTACGGCCATGCCCGCGCCCACGGCCACGCCGACGATGGTGCCCACAGCGTCCCCCACGGCCACGGTTGTGCCACCGACTGCTGCACAAGATGCTTCGCATCAAATTTGGCAGCTCATCAATGATCAACGGGCGCAAATGGGGCTGTATGCCCTGCGCTACAACGACAAGTTGGCTCTGGCCGCGCAGCGCCACGCTCAGGATTGCGCTCAACGCAATCAGGGCGGCCATATTGGCTCAGATGGCGCAAAATTGCGAGAACGCCTGAATCGGGTGGGCTACCAGGGGCAATGGATTAACGAATCGTGGGCCTGGGCTCGCTCGCCACAGCATGCAGTGGCTATGTGGCTGGATGAAATCCCGCCCAATGACCCGCATCGCCGTATGTTGCTTTCGGATAAGCTGAAAGAGGTGGGCGTAGGTGTGGCGCAAGGTCAATGGGGCTATTATTTCATCGCTGACTTCGGGCGCTGAGGTCACGGGCGTAATTTTTGTTACATATCAAAAAAATCTGTGCAAGCGATTGGTAACATTGCCCAGGATGCATTATACTTTGTAGGAAGATGAATATCTGGCAACATTCGGGCGATTTTTTCTTATTTTCTCATTCATTTGCGCCCAAATGCTGCGATTTCTATATCGTTTCATCATTCAGGAAATTTTATGGCGAAGTACGACCGCGATCAAGTTCTCGAAAATACTGTGGCAACCATCAATAAACGCTTTGGCGAAGGCGCCATCATGAAGCTCGGTGATGCCTCGGCGCTGGCGGTGGAAGCGATTCCCAGCGGCTCTATTGCGCTGGATGCTGCCATTGGTGTGGGCGGGATGCCGCGCGGTCGCATCATCGAAGTTTATGGCCCTGAATCAGCAGGCAAAACAACCTTGTGCCTGCACACCGTTGCCGAAGCGCAAAAGCTGGGTGGCGTGTGTGCATTTGTCGATGTCGAACATGCGCTTGATCCAGCCTATGCCCACAAAATCGGGGTAGATGTGGATGCACTTTACATCTCGCAGCCCGATACCGGTGAGCAGGCGTTGGAAATTGTCGAGGCCTTGGTACGCTCGGGTGCTGTGGATGTTGTTGTTGTGGATTCGGTGGCTGCTCTGGTTCCCCGCGCCGAAATCGAAGGCGAGATGGGAGACAGTCACATGGGCTTGCAGGCCCGGCTTATGAGCCAGGCGATGCGTAAACTCAGTGGTGTGGTCAAACAAACCAACACCATTCTGATCTTCACCAATCAGCTCAGGCAGAAAATTGGCGTCATGTTTGGCAATCCCGAAACCACACCCGGAGGCATGGCACTGAAGTTTTATGCCTCGGTGCGTCTCGATATCCGACGCATTCAAAGCCTGAAAGCCAGCGGCAAGGCCATTGGCAATCGCACTCGTGTGACGGTCAAGAAGAATAAAGTTGCACCTCCTTTCCAAAAAGCTGAATTTGACATCATGTTCAATGAAGGGATTTCGCGCTCCGGCGAGATCCTGGATATGGCTGTTGAGAATGACATCATCATCAAGCGTGGGTCTTTTTACAGCCATGAAGGTGTCCGGTTGGGGCAAGGCCGTGAAAATGCCAAAAATTTCCTGAAAATGAATCCAGATCTTCTCGATGCCATCGAGGATCAACTGCGGGCGCTATTGGGGTTGCCTGTTCGCCCCCGTGCCGAAGCCTGAGCAGTTTTGATTCCTGGTGGCCCGATCTCCCTTGGGGGAGTTCGTTCCATGCGCAGCGCGCGTGGCAAGTGATCTGTGGAATTCAGGATTTCTGAATACTCCTCAAGATTACTGTCGTTTGCCCAATAAACGATGGTGTTATCTTGCCCTGCGTTGCGACAATTGTCGTGACGCTTTTTTTATGAACGTCACTGTCGTCATACCAGGCGACGCCCATTGCGTGTACCCATGTCTGGCATCATTACCCGGCTAACTTACCAAAAGCGACATAAAAATCGAGTAAACATTTTTCTCGATGATGTGTATGCTTTTTCGTTGCCCGATGTGCTGGCCAGTGCCCTGCATCTGGGGCAATGGCTGGATGATGATGACATTGCGCAGCTTCGGGCCCGGGATGATCGTCAACGGGCCATGGATAAAGCGCTGCGCTTGCTGGCCCGCCGCCCCCGTTCTGGCCACGAGATTGCCCAAGCCCTGCAAACGTCCGGGTTCAGCTCCGATATCCGGGAGCAGGTGCTTGTGCGGCTGCAAGAGATGGCTTATCTCGATGACCAGGCATTTGCCCGCTGGTGGGTCGATAATCGTTTACAGTTCAGTCCTCGCAGTGTGCGGGCGCTGCAACAGGAACTTTATCAAAAGGGTCTGCCCACCACGCTGATTGCCCAGGTGCTGGAGTCGTTGGATGACGAGGCTCTGGCCATTGCTGCCGGTCAGCAACGGGCCCAACGCTGGCAACATCTGGCCCGGGCAGATTTTGATAAAAAGATGTTAAGTTATCTTCAACGCCGGGGATTTTCCTATGCAACAGCCCGGCACGCCACCGACTATCACTGGGAGCAGCTTTTGCTGGAAGTTTCAGCGTAAAGGCTGTTCTGCTTTCATACTTTATCGAACACCTCTCTTTTAGGAATAAAACTATGGGACTACTTTATAACATCATTGCTATCGTAATCGGCTTGCTTCTCGGCATAGCTGGCGGCTACTTCCTGGGCGTTTGGAATAAACGACGCCAGGATGCCGAGAAGATGGCTTCGGCTCAGCAGCAAGCTGAACGCATTCTTAGTGAAGCAAAAGATAAAGCGCTGAAGTATGAGCTGGAAGCAAAAGATAAAGCGATTGCTGTGCGAAACGAAGTCGAAGCAGAGATGATTCGCCGCCGCCGGGAATTGACCCGGTTGGAGGAACGGGCCCAGCGTCGTCTTGAGCAGCAGGAATTACGTTTTGAAAATCTTGAAAAACGGGAACAGCGCCTGAATCAGCGTCAGAGTAATCTGGATAAACGCATTGCTCAGTTAGAAAAAGCTGAAGAGCATTATCAGGCTGAGCTGGAACGTATTGCCAGTATGACACGTGATGAAGCCCGTGAGGAGCTTTTGCGTCGTACAGAATCGCAGGCCCGCAGCGAAATGGCCCGCATCATTCGCCAGGTCGAGGCTGAGATTGCCGAAAGTGCCGACCGACGGGCCCGGGAAATCGTTACCCTCTCCATCGAGCGTCTGGCCTCGGAAATCGTGGCCGAAAGTGTTGTCACCGCGGTGCCCCTTCCTTCGGATGATATGAAGGGGCGCATCATTGGGCGGCAGGGGCGCAACATCCGCGCCATCGAGGCCGTTACTGGTGTTGATTTGGTGGTAGATGATACACCTGAGACCATCATCATCTCCAGCCACGACCCGGTACGCCGCGAGGTTGCTCGTCGGGCTCTGAGCAAACTGGTGCAAGATGGTCGTATTCATCCCGCCCGAGTCGAAAAAGAGGTACAAAAAGCGCAGGCTGATGTGGAACGCATCATCATCGAGGCGGGCGAGGAGGCGGCTTATCAGACTGGTTTCCAGGGGTTGCACCCCGAATTGCTGAAATTGGTGGGGCGGCTCAAATTCCGCACCAGCTACGGTCAGAATCAATACTATCACGCCATCGAGACCAGTCATTTGGCCGGATTGATGGCTGCCGAGCTGCATGGCGATGTGCGTGCCGCCAAGATGGGGGGCTTGTTGCACGATATTGGCAAGGCGGTTAGTCACGAGGTTGAGGGTCCCCATGCGTTGGTGGGTGCTGAGATTGCCCGGCGCTACGGTGTGCCCGAAAAGGTTGTCAACATCATCGCCGCACATCATAATGAAGAAGAACCGCAGTCGTTGGAAGCTATCTTGGTAGCCTCTTCCGATGCTATCTCGGGCGCACGTCCGGGCGCCCGCCGTGAATCGCTGGAAAACTATGTCAAACGGCTTACTGCGCTGGAAGATATTGCCAAGAGCTTTCCGGGCGTACAACTGGCCTACGCCATCCAGGCTGGCCGCGAAGTACGTATTCTGGTCAAACCGGAGGCCATCGACGATTTGGGTTCCATCGAACTTTCACGCAAGATTGCCCAGAAGATTGAGGATAGTTTGCAATATCCGGGGCAAATTAAAATCACAGTTATCCGCGAAACGCGTTCGGTTGATTTTGCCATGTAGCTTGTCGGGCGTATTCCCTGCAAAAACGGGCGTGGCGTTGCGATGCGATTCTTGCAACGTCACGCCTATTTTTATCTTCGCCAACTTAGTGCAAATGAAATGCGTCTTGCCAAGCACAGTTTTCGATAATTTGACAAATTGCATTATCAAGATTAAAGTTAGCGTGATAAAAACTATCTGCAAAAGGTAACTACTAAGTAGCCTGCAATAAGTTTCCTAATTCCAACTTGCGAGCTTGTCATTTTTCGTAACGACTAACGTACCCGACTTCAATCACCACAAAGGCACAAAGACACTAAGAACATCAAGCATTTCAAACCTTTTTCTTTCTTTGTGCCTTGGTGGCTTCGTATCTTAGTGGTTTCTAGCCGGGCTACCTTAGTAGTAACTGCAAAAGTCATTATGATTCATTTTAGTAACCCCAAACTCTCAAAAGAGGCTCAAGCTCGCAGCCAAGTGATGCTGACCGCGCTGCGACGCGCCCATTTGCGCTTGACGCCGCAACGCATCGCCATCTGCAACTTTCTGGCCGAAACCCGCTCGCACCCCACCATCAACGAGATTTTTGAAGCAATCCTGGTGCAACACCCCACCATCAGTCGGGCCACGGTTTACAACACCATGACCACGCTAAAAGAGCTGGGGGAGATTATCGAGTTGCCCAGCGCAGCAGGGGCCAGTGTGCGTTACGAGACAGATTTACGCCCGCATGTTAATCTCACATGCACGCAATGCGGCAACATTTATGATGTTCCGGTCGATGATTTGCAGGCCCTGATGCAGAAAATCAACAACAGTACCGACTTTTTAGTGCAGAGTGTTGCCGTGAGCGGCACAGGTCTTTGCGCCAGGTGTCAACAAAAAGCGGGGTAGGTTGTTTCTGCGGGTAAAAAAAGTGGCCGGAACATTGGGGATGTTCGGCCACTTTGACGTTACAGGTCACTATCGTTTATCAGTGTAAAAAGCCCAATGGGTTGCGTTGCACATTACGATAACGAATCTCAAAGTGCAGATGCGGGCCCGTGCTGCGTCCGGTACTGCCCACAGAACCAATCCGCACGCCGCGACTAACTGAATCCCCCACCTGCACAAAGATGGTGTTAAGATGGGCGTAGTAGGTGCGATAGCCGTTGCCGTGATCTAAAATCACAAGGTTTCCGTAGCCACTGCGATCCCAGCCAGAAAAGACAACATAGCCAGAATCGGAGGCAACCACGGCGCTGCCCAACCATGCGCCAATATCAATGGCCCGATGGCCATTCCAGTAGCCCTGAGTAAGATAACCACTGGCCGGCCAGGCAAAAGCGCCAGTTCCTCTTTTGGCGTTTTTGGGAATCGGGCCATTGTAAATACTCACGGTGCGTACAATGTACGGTTTTTTGCCACCCGGAATGATGAGATGCTGCCCTACGGTTAAAGCGCCATCAGTCTCTTCCAGCTTGTTCCAGGCAAAGTTGACAATTTCATCAACGCTGACTTTGTATTTTTTGGCGAGTTTGGCCAACGTGTCGCCTTTTTTGATGGTATGAAAAACGCCATCCACGGGCAAGATAACCAAATTGTCACCAATACCGAGCATATCTGGATTCTGTTCCAGCTTAGGGTTCGACCACATGATGGTGTCGGGCGAGATATTGAATTTTTCCGCAATTCCGAAAACAGTATCGCCCGGCTGTACTTTGTAATACACAATATCGGTGCGGCGGCGCTTGGGAATGGTGGTAAAGGGGACTGCTGAGCGCACCAGGGGCCCGCTGGCCTTGACCGTAGGACCGCCATAAGCTGCAACTCGGGCCACCACCTCGGCAGTGGGCGTGGGTGCGGCATCTGGCAAGATTGTTGTATCGCTGGGCATTTGCCAATCGGGCGGCCGAATTTGCGCCAGCATGAGCACGCCGATGATGACCAAAACCAATAACAAATGCGACGCCAATCGCAAGGGCGATAAGGACGCCTTATCGAAATCGATTATTTCTGTATGAATTCGCTGCCAAATCTGCTGAAACCATGCTGTTACAGTCGCTTTGTCAGCGTTAAGGTGGGGTTTTTGCATAATGAGAGAACGAAGTGTTGTCGATAAGGGAGGTGTTCATGGGGGGCGAGACCCAAGCGTCCACGACAAGACTCGCGCGGCGATTATAGCACGGCCTTGCAACATCGCCAAATAAAGGTAACGGCTAACGTACCCGACTTCAATCACCACAAAGGTACAAAGACACTAAGAACACCAAGAATTTAACTTTTTCTTTCTTTGTGCCTTTGTGGCTTCGTGTCTTAGTGGTTTCTAGCCGGGCTACCTTAGTCGTAACAAATAAAGGGTGAAGGGCGAAGGGGCCGGTTTGCCGCGGGCCTAGGATTTCAGGTTCAAGGTTTGCTGGTTGAAGGTTGTGCCCGTGTGCGCGCACCTCGGGCGCCCGCCCGCGCATCATGCGCCCGTGTGCGCCCGCAACCCTCGCCCGCGGCTGAAGCCACGGGCTACCATTGCAAAGCCCCGCTGGGGCTGCCCCCTCAGGTGGCTGCTGCGCAGCCGGTCAGCGGGCCAGAGGTCAGTGGGTCAGAGGTCAGTGGGTCAGAGGTCAGAGGTCAGAGGTCAGTGGGTCAGAGGTCAGAGATCAGAGGGTCAGAGGGCAGAGGCCAGAGGTCAGAGGGCCAGTGGGTCAGCGGTCAGTAGGTCAGAGGTCAGTGGCCAGAGGGTCAGTAGGTCAGAGGTCAGTAGGTCAGAGGTCAGAGGTCAGAGGTCAGTAGGTCAGTGGGTCAGAGGTCAGCGGGTCAGAGGTCAGTGGGTCAGAGGTCAGAGGTCAGAGGGTCAGTGATCAGTGGCCAGTGGGTCAGCGGGCAGTGGTAAACCGCCAGCTCCTCCGTCAAAAAAGGTGTCCCGGCGAGTCTGCGACTCGGCGGGTTGACCAACCGCATCATGCGCCCATCATCGCCCCCTCCCCGGCCCTCCCCCGCCCTCCCCCGCCCGCTCATTTTCCATCGCTCGCAGGGGAGGGAGCCATCCGCGGGCAGCGCTTCGTAGTAAACCGCCAGCTCCTCCCACCGTGAGGCCCAGCCGAAACGGGGGGAGGCCGGGAGGGAGGCCAAGGCGCCCGCTCAACCGCCACCAATCTCCACCGAATCTCCAAATCCAACACAAAATACCCCCCTTTCCGCCGCCCGCGCCGGGCGCCCAACCTCCAAACCGCGAACTGCGAACCGTCAACCGTGAACCGCGAACCCCCAACCATGAAATCATTTTCGCTTATTCAAAAACTTCTATCTGCTGCGGCGAATGCAGCACCATTTGCGGCGTTCCGCGGTAGAGACTGATTTCGCCAGTAGCCCACACCTTTTTGCCATTGTAAAGCTGGGCCGGAGCCTGGGGAAAGTTGGGATAGTCCTGCGCCCGCACAATCAACACAAAATCGCCCCGCTTTTGGCTAAAATTAAGAAAAGTGATGGTGCCGATATCCTTGGCGCGCACAATTTGCCCTTGCACAGTCACACGCTGTCCCACAAAAGCACCTGCCTGCTGCCACGACAAAATGCCCGATGCGATAGAGGATGGCGTGGCTGTGGCAACTGCGCCCACCATTTCGATTTGCGCAGGCGATTCTACAATTATTTCAGGGGCGCCTTTGTATTCCTTGATTTTGCCAGTCACGCGGATGGCTTGGTGCAAATACTTTTGCTCGGGGGGCGCATCGAAGTTGGTAAAATCGCTGGCAAAGATGACCACGCTGAATTTTCCCCGCCAATCTTCATCGAAGTTAAGAAAGGCTACTTTGCCCGAGTTGTAGCTGCGCACCACCTCGCCACTGACAATAACTTGCTGCCCCACGTAATCCCCCGCCTCCTGCCATGCAATCTCGGGCAGCGGGCCCGCGGGGATGGACGCGGGTGCGCGGGCCTGAGGAGCGGGCCCATCCCCCAAAACCTTGATTTGCTGTGACGACTCGATGACAATCTCGGGCTTGCCCTCGTACATTTTTACTCGCCCGATCACTTCGATTTCCTTATTGCTGAAGTATTGTGCGGGCTTGGCCGGGAATTCGGCGTAGATGCTGGGGAACAGCACCAGAGTCAGGGTGTTGTGGTAATCTTTATCGAAGTTGAGGAAGGTGACTTTGCCTGAGTCGTAGGTATGAACAATGACGCCGCGCACAGTCACTTCCTGGCCAGCGTAAGCCTCGGCATCCTGCCAGGCAATGCTGCGGACCGGCCCGGCAGAGGGTGGCTGCCCCAGCATGGTACCAGTTGCTGCCTGCCAATCGTGCGCCAGTTGCTGGCGTAACCGCGCCACCACCGCGGCCTCGGTGGTGATGATGCCCAACTCGCGGCTGCGTTCCAATGAGGTGTAGGTGAGGTTTTGTGAGCCGATAAAGGCTTGCCGGTCATCGGCCAGAATGATTTTGGCATGGATGAAGGGGGTTTTAAGATGGGCCACCTGCGCACCCGCGCTTTGCAAACGCTTCAGGTTATCGGCGGCCACATCGTTTTGATCGCGCTGCGGGGCCAAAAAGGTAACGGCCACGCCTCGTTTTGCCACAGCTACCAGCTCTTGGGTTATGTCCTCATCCAGCAGCGTGGCTTCTTCGAGGATGAGGGTCTTTTGGGCGCTGCGAATCAACTGGGTGAGGCGCTGGCGGCTGTTGACCGGACTCAGCACCAGTGGGCTCTTTTGGCGCAGGCTGGGCTTTTTATCGTTCCAGTCGGCATCAAAAATGGCGGCGACCTCAGCCACAACATCGGGCCCGGTGCTAAGCAGACCATATTCCCGATTGCGGGTAAAGGAGCTGTGCGTAAAGTTGAAGGTGGCAATCAGCGCTATCTTGTCATCTATCACCAATGATTTTTCATGGGTGTGGCGAAACGCATCAGAAGACCAGCGCACAGCCACGCCCGCAGATTCCAGCATTTGGTAGCTTTCGATGTTGCTCTCATTGCCGCCCACCGGGTCGGGGTCGATGATGATGCGTACATCCACGCCGCGCCGGGCTGCGTTCACCAGGGCTGTACGGGCCTCGCGGTAGGTGAGCAGGTAGATTTTGAATCGAATGGTGTCCCGGGCATTGTCGATGAGTCCCAGCACTACGTCTGCGCCATCATCGGGCAACACCAGCAACTGTTGCTGGCCTGTGTCCACGTCTGCCACGGGCCGCGTGGGGCGCACGGTGGCTGGAGCGGGCGCAGAGGGTTGTGCTGCATCTTTTGCATGGCAAGCGGCTAACAGCAGCAGCGGCAGGAGTAGCAGAGATAAGAGGGCGATGCGTTTTCGGGGCATGAGGTTTTGACTATTGGACGTGGGGGGCTGCACGGACATGCCTCGGCGTTAAGTCGATGCACATTTTGGCGAAGGTGGATGAAGCGTTTCTTTTCTTTGTGACTTGGTGCCTTGGTGGTGCACAATGAACCGTTACATTTCAATTTTCACAGCATCACCTACTTAACCTTACGGTAGAATCATCTCAAAGGTGGCGATTTCGCCGGGGTTCACATGCACACGCTGCCGCCAGGTTTTGCCGCTATATTTGAGCACGATTTCATAATCACCCGCGGGCACAGCTCCCAGGACGGCATTTTCGGCCAGCACGGGGTCAGGACGAATGCCTTCATCCAGGGCATAGCTGGAGAAGACGCGGTAAAGATGGGCATCAGTACCAGAAAGGCGGTAAACGTGCAGACGCAGACCATGCCAGGCCAAGCCATCAGCCGTAAGCACACGCCCGGCAATCACGCCGTAGCCAGAAAATGGCCTCATCCACAATGAGGTGTTGTAAACGGCGGTGTAATCTTCGGGGGTATCCAGCCGGATTTCTACGTGCACGTGCGGGCCCAATGCAATGCCGGTCATGCCGGTAAGGCCAATCTGCTCACCCGCGGTTACATGCTGCCCGGTGGTTACCTGCACGTGCTGCAAATGGCCGTAAAGTACAAAAATGGTGTGTCCCTGCCAATCCTGATCAAGCTGAAAGATGATGCTATTGCCGTAAAAATTGGGATAGGGGCCATACTGATGCGCTTCGTCATCGGGCCCGGCATAGCGTATGGTGGCTTCGGCAGGGGCCAGCAAGGGCGTGCCCGTGGGATTGGCAATATCCACACCATGATGCACCCGATAGCGTCCCCCCGCGGTGCTGCCAAAAGCATAGCCCAGGTCTTCCATACGATTGTAAATGGGCCCGGTGGGGCGGGAAATCAGAAAATGGGATGCGGGCCCTGCTTGTGGCTGGGGCCAGGGTAAAACAGCGACACCGGCAGGGGGTGGTGTGGGCTGAGGATGTGGGCTGGTGGCAGGCTGGACGGGCCGGGGTGTGGCGGTGGGCTCGGGCTCAGGCGTGTGTGCGGGCGCGGGCGTGGAGATGGATGCGGGCGTGGCGGGTGGGGCGTTTCTGTCAGGTGCAGCATCAAAAATCGAGCGCAGGATTTCAGTGCGCTCTTCGGGCGTGGCCCAACGCGGTTGTGCAAAATCTTCCAGCACGGTGGTCAATAGCTCGGTGCTGAGCAGTCGCCCCTGGTAGATGGTGTGCCGGGGAATCAGTGCGGTGCGGGTTTCCCAGCTTTGCATTTGATCAAAAAAGAGGTTGCCCAGGCCATAAAGAATGACCGCGGGCCCGCCCGGTGCCTCATCCCCATAAACTTCGACAGCCTGGGGCACGTGGCTTTGCACGCCAGTGACAATGTCGGCCCCAGCCTCGTGCAGAGCCCTGAATTCAGCAATCTGATCTGGGATGGGCCAGGGATCGTAGGTTTCGTGATATTGTAATTCCACCGAAACAATGTCCACCTGCTGGCTCATGCGCTGAATCATATCCAGGATTTTGTCACGGTTGCGCCAATAGTAGCAGGCTCCAGGCTCGGTATCTGTGGCCCAGGCTTCTTCGGGCCACCAGGCCAGCGCGGCCAAAAAGGCGTAGGTGTTGCCATTGGCTGTCCACAGCAAGGGGTTGCAAGCCTCATCTTCGTTCAGACCGCTGCCGTAGATGGGAATGTGATGCTCTTTGTAAAATTGCAGCGATTCCCGGGCTCCTTCTCGACCAAAATCGTTGACATGATTGCCGCTGAGTCCTACAATGTCTACGCCCACAGCTTCCAGCGCCTGCAAATAGGGATAAGCGCTGCACAGAATCAAGTTCATGTAGGTGTTGTTCACCTGACAATCTTTAAGGAAGGGTACTTCGTTGCTGATGTGGGTGATGTCCGCGGCGCTGAGGGTATCGGAGATGATTTGAGCAGGATAAAGATAGCCTTTTTGCTCCATTTTCTCGGCTGTGCCTCGCGACATGGCGGTGACGCCGGTCATGATCAGGGTGCTCATGCGCTGAGTATCGCGGTTGGTGGCAGGCTGGATGGCCTGGGCCAGCAGTGCTTCGGCCTGTTCGGCATCGGGCCCGGCAAGGGTCATGCCCACGGCCAGGGGGTAAGTTTCCAGCTTCATGCGCTTATCCAGCACCTGAGCGCCATCGATGCTGAGTACCTTGTAGCCGGGATGCAATTGCTCAAAGGGAATGATGCCCCAGGCGCCATCCGTTGTGGCTAAAGCAGCATTCATGTCAGAGGCGGCGATGGTGTGTGCGGGCATGGTGCCAAAGATGACGCTCAAAGGTGCGGCAGCGGTTTTATCCACCAGCAAAGGCTGTCCCTGTCCTATCCAGCGAGCCTGCAATTCAGCCATCGAGACATCATCCCGCAGGGTGGCAAAGGGTGCGACCACGGCATAAAAGCGCTGGGCCAGCACCGGGCCCGAGGTCATGGACAAAGGCGCCAGGCCCAGAATCATGCGGGCGTTGGCTTTCTCTTCCACGCACATCACCGGCAGTGTCTGCATGGCTTGTTGCGCCTGCTGCCGCCACTCCGGGGGCAGGTTGGGATCACAATAAACCACCAGCGCCGAAATTTCGGGCGTGGGCGTATGAGTAGGTGGGACCACGGTTGCCGTGGGCGCGAGCAGCGTCGGTGTTGCGGTCAGCTCGGGCGTGGGTGTGGGCGCAACTGGCTGGTTGCGGACACATCCGGCCAACAGCAAGAGCAGCACCAAACCAAATAAGAAGATAGAAAGGTGTTTAACTTTTGGCATAGGCAAGAGCGCGGGAGTCCTTTTTATTCATCCCCCGGCAGCCTATTCTACCCGCAAAAGCAATCGAGACAAAAGTTCGGCACAACGAAAGGTCAGAGCGGCCACAGCATTACAAACAACGACCCCTCCATACCGTGTGTCCAGGCGACTTTGAACCTGTGGAAAACAGGTGGGAGCCTACATCTGGCTTCAGTCTTGCCAATCAGGGGCTATCACATCGGCCAGGATATGACCCGGCTCCCCTGGGTCTGGTGTTGGCTCAAAACGATCCTGGGGAATCACGCATACGGAAGGGCGTCTTGAAACAAGTTTAGCACAAAGCCAAAAAGGGAGCAAGAGATGATTTGACGAATGCTTTTGCAGTCCTGTATAATCATCGTGTTGTAATATGTTGCTTTCAGTTTGCGCTCAGGAGGATGCTTATCGAAGAAACCCCTGCAAGTTCAAACCAGCTCTTATCAATTTTTCGGCTTGTTTAGTAGACGGTATTGGCGTACGCCCGCAGGCAGATCAGCCAAGGACGCAAAGGCCACAGTGGATCCAGGGCGAGTAACCCTGCCCCCTGACGCCCGGCCCTGACCTGTTGACCGAACAGTTCTGCTGCTGAACAAGCTCACATCTCACAAGGAGATTTCTAATGGCCAGTGTAAAATACGAACATGTAACCAAGCGTTGGGGCGATGTCGTCGCAGTCAACGACCTGAATCTCGACATCCAAGACAAAGAGTTCATGGTCTATGTCGGGCCTTCCGGCTGTGGTAAATCGACCACGCTCCGTCTGTTGGCGGGCCTGGAAGAAATTAGCGACGGTGTCATCAAAATTGGCGATCGCATCGTTAATGATGTGCCGCCCAAAGATCGCGATATCGCCATGGTCTTCCAATCTTACGCACTTTATCCGCACATGACTGTGTACGATAACATGGCATTTGGCCTGAAACTGCGCAAAGTGCCTAAGGAAGAGATTTCCAAGAAGGTGCGTTATTCTGCCGACCTGCTGGGTATTGGCAGTTTGCTGGATCGCAAGCCCAAAGCGCTTTCGGGCGGGCAGCGCCAACGTGTGGCGTTGGGCCGCGCCATTGTTCGTAATCCTAAAGTCTTCCTGCTGGATGAGCCGCTTTCCAATCTGGATGCGAAGTTGCGCGTTGAAACCCGTGCCAACCTCACCCGCCTGCACAAGCAACTGGAAGCAACCTTTATTTATGTCACGCACGATCAGGTGGAGGCCATGACCATGGCTGACCGTATTGTCGTGCTGCGCGATGGCATTTTGCAGCAGGTTGATGCTCCGCAAACCCTCTACACCAAACCGACCAATGTTTTCGTGGCTGGCTTTATTGGCAGCCCCAGCATGAACTTCTTTGATGCCACGTTGGTGGAAGAGGCAGATACTAAAAAGCTGTTCATCGACAGTGGTTCGTTCCGCTTGGAGCTTCCCTCAGATAAAGCTGACCAAGTTCGCAAATACAGAGGCCAGCAAGTCATCTTCGGTATTCGCCCTGAAGATATTCATTCGGCAGCGTTCGTTCCCCCGAACATCATTGCAGCCCCGCTGCCTGCCAAGGTGGATTTCTATGAATTGATGGGTAACGAAATTTTCGTTTATGCTCTGGCTGGCGGTAAGCAGTTCATCGCCCGGGTTGATCCTCGCACCAAGGCCGTTTCGGGCCAACCTATCGACTTGGTTGTGAACATGGGCAACATGCACCTGTTTGACCCGACCAATGAAAAAGCCCTGGTTTAAGGCCGGTTCTTCTACTATTTTCGGGGATGGGCGTTCATCGTCCATCCCTTTTTCTATGGTGATTACTGTCACTTTTGCTGCACCCAAAAAAGTGTGCAGCCAGATAATCATCACTTGTTACTACTAAGGTAGCCCGGCTAGAAACTACTAAGGCACGAAGACACGAAGCCACAAAGGCACAAAGAAAGAAAAAGTTTTGAACTGCTTGGTGTTCTTAGTGTCTTTATGCCTTTGTGGTGATTGAAGCCGGGTACGTTAGTCGTTAGCATCACTTTATGAGGTAACTATGTTCATTACAGATCACAAAATCTATGAATCGCTCATTACCAGTAATCAAAACAAAATTGTCATGCTGGTGATGGATGGCCTGGGCGGGTTACCGCTAGAG
>CAZMDD010000139.1:0-10236 GCA_964565065.1 uncultured Caldilineales bacterium
ACGACTAACGTACCCGACTTCAATCACCACAAAGGCGCAAAGACACTAAGAACACCAAGCATTTCAAAGCTTTTTCTTTTCTTCGTGCCTTTGTGGCTTCGTGTCTTCGTGGTTTCTAGCCGGGCTACCTTAGTCGTAACCAAAAAATGCACATATCCGATGCGCACAGCGGCGACATCAACTGCCAACGCCACATTCAGGATGCGAATCCCACAAATTCCGATTTGCTCTGTTACGAAATTCGTAGTAAACTGCCAACATTCCTTCGTCTTTCAAAATCACCTTTCTCTCGTGTAACTATTCACATTCTCCGATTGATCATGTTCAATCCTGACGAACTCGATCTCGCTATCCTCGAATCCTTGCGTTCAGATGGGCGCAAGCCCTATACCGAAATCGCACAAGCCCTGTCTGTTTCGGAGGGCACGGTGCGTAATCGTGTGGCCCGATTGGTGGAACGAGGGGTGATGCAGGTGGTGGGGCTCATCGACCCGGTACGCATGGGCTATGATGCGCCAGCCATGGTGGGAATCAATATTCAAAATGCCGACATCGAGGAGGTGGCGCGGCGCATTGCACAATTTACAGAGGTCAGTTATTTGATTATGGTCTCGGGCGGTTTTGATTTGATTGTAGAGGTGATTTGTCGGGATCGCGAGCATTTCACCTATTTTCTCAATCAACAATTACGCAAAATTCCGGGCATTGCCCAAACGCAAAGCTTCTTCATCCTCAAGACCATCAAAATGGCCTATGGGGCTGATCCCTATTTTAATCCCACGGAGGTTGCTGTATGACAGAGACTAATGCTGTTGAAATCCAGGAAGTCGTCAAGCAATTTGGCAATGTGGTGGCGGTCAATCATGTCTCCTTGCAGATTCGGGATGGCGAGTTTTTCTCATTGCTGGGGCCTAGTGGCTGCGGCAAGACAACCACACTACGCATGATTGCCGGATTCGAGATGCCCACCAGCGGCGCCATTTACATTTATGGTGAACGTCAGGGATATCGACCTGCCAGCAAGCGCCCGGTAAACACTGTTTTTCAGAACTACGCGCTTTTTCCGCACATGACCGTGGCCGAAAACATCGCCTTTGGCATGGAGATGCAAAAGGTGGATAAAAATGAGATTCAGCGTCGTGTTGCCGAA
Source organism: uncultured Caldilineales bacterium (assembly GCA_964565065.1). GTDB lineage: Bacteria > Chloroflexota > Anaerolineae > J102 > J102 > M2005. The sequence goes on from CAZMDD010000139.1 coordinate 1,151, forward strand.
GCACTAGAGATGGTACAGCTCGGGCAGATGGCGAATCGCAAGCCCAAGCAGCTCTCGGGCGGGCAGCAACAACGCATTGCCCTGGCCCGGGCCCTGGTGAATCGGCCCAAGGTGCTGCTGCTGGATGAACCACTGGGCGCACTGGATTTGAAATTGCGCAAGGCCATGCAAATCGAGCTGAAAACACTGCAAGAGGAGGTGGGCATTACGTTCATCTATGTAACGCACGATCAGGAGGAAGCGCTGACCATGTCTGATCGCATTGCTGTGATGAACAATGGCGTGGTACATCAGGTGGGCGACCCAGAAAGCATTTATGAACATCCTGCCGACCAATTTGTGGCAGATTTCATCGGCGAGACCAACTTCATTCCGGTAACAGTGGTTAGTGTCGGGCCCGAGAAGGTGGTTGAACTGGGCACGGGCGAAAAAGTAACAGTGGGCTGGATTGAAGAAGGTGTGAAGATGGGGGATAAAGCAGTACTTTCCATCCGCCCGGAAAAGATGGATTTGCTGGAGCCGCATCAAGTGCCACGAACGCCAGCCTCGGGCATGGCATATGTCAAGAGCAAGGTACGGCATCTGGTTTATGTTGGAACCGATACCCGTCACACTGTCATCTTGGGCGATGGCTCAGAGGTGGTGGTGCGGTTACAAAATATCTACATTGGCGATGAGCCCTGGGAAATCGGAGAAGAGGCAATCCTGACCTGGAATGCCGCCCACGCCCGAGTTTTGAAGGAGTAAGCCATGGAACGCCTGCGACGCAATCCGCAACTGCAAGCCTGGCTGATTTTGGCCATTCCGGTGGCTTTCATTCTCATCTTCTTCATGGCCCCGTTGCTGATTGTTTTTATTTACAGCTTTCTTGAACGAGGCAAATATGGCGGCGTGGAATGGGCTTTCACGCTGGAAAATATCCGCCGTGTGTTCGATCCACTTTATTTCAAAACCTTTCTGCGCTCCGCATACATTGCCATTGTCACCACACTTATCACACTGGCACTGGGATATCCGTTGGCCTATTTTATTGCCAAAAGCCCCCCCAAGCGTCGCGGCATGCTAATGTTTGCCCTGATGATTCCTTTTTGGACAAACTTCCTTATTCGTACCTACGCCTGGGTAATGCTACTGCGCACGCACACCGGACTCATCAATGTCACACTGACCAATTGGGGGGTCATCGACAAACCTTTGCCCCTGTACGGCAATGATTTCGCCATCATCCTGGGTCTGGTTTATGGCTGGCTGCCGGTGATGGTCCTGCCCATTTACGCAGCGCTGGAGCGGCTGGATGAAAGTTTGTTGGAGGCGGCCCGGGATTTGTACGCTTCCAGCAGCAAAGCCTTTTGGCGGGTAACCTGGCCCCTTTCGTTGCCAGGTGTGGCTGCCGGCGCCATGCTGGTCTTCATCCCTTCGCTGGGTGCCTTCGTCACCCCCGCAATTCTGGGGGGCGGCAAATCCTTGATGATTGGCAATATCATTAGTAATCAATTTTTGGGAGCGCACGACTGGCCCTTTGGCTCGGCGCTCTCGATGGTGATGATGGTAGCTATGTTGGTGGCTACGTTGTTTTATTTCAAATGGACTAAGAAAACGGAGGCTACAACATGAGCCGCAAGACCACCCCAACAGCATCAAGCGACACTTGGGAACGCATCAAGGCACAGTTTGGCAACTGGAGCCTGACCACTTATGGTATTTTGGGATTCGCTTTTTTGTATGTTCCCATTGTTATTTTGGTCATCTTCTCTTTTAACGATGCCCGATCCATCAGCAAATGGGCCGGATTTACCACAGAATGGTATGGCAAGATGTTCCGGGATGGGCAAATCATGCTCTCTATCTGGAATAGTCTCTTTTTGGCTATTGTCTCCACCATCATCGCCACCATTTTGGGCACACTGGTCGCCCTGGGCCTGGAACGCTACAATTTCAAGGGCAAAACCGCGGTGGATTCCATGTTTTACCTGCCGGTCATCATTCCCGATATTGCCATGGCCATTATGTTGCTGCTATTCTTCAACATGTCGGGCATCGGTTTTACGCCGTGGAAGGTCACTTTTTTCGGCACCAAACTGGCAGTCCCCTACTCCGTCATCATCGGACATGTCGCATTTAACACATCGTTTGTAGCCATTGTGGTTCGGGCCCGACTCACACAAATGGATCGTACACTGGAGGAAGCAGCCAACGATCTCTATGCCAACGCCTGGCAAACCTTCCGCCGTATCACACTGCCCATGCTCATGCCAGGCATCATCGGCGGTGCGCTGCTGGCCTTCACGCTCTCGCTGGATGATTTCGTCATCACCTTCTTTACCAGCGGTGCCGGCTTTAACACCCTGCCAGTGCGCGTCTTTGGCATGATCAAAAAAGGTGTCACGCCCAAGATCAACGCTGTCTCTACCCTGATGCTGGCTGTTTCCCTGACGCTGGTTGTCATCTCTATCCTGCTAAGCAAACGTAGTGATGATGGCGGCTCGGTTAAGATGGGATTTTAATTGACTAAATCGAATCTCCCCTACTCTCACTCACTTTTCACCCAGGAGGACAAGACATGCAACGCAAACATCTTTTCGCCCTTATCGCTATCCTGCTGATTGCAATGATGGCCGTAACTGCCTGCGGCGGTAAAACGCCCGAAGCAAAACCGGCAACCGAGGCGCCCAAGAAAGAAGAAGCCAAGCCTACTGAGGCGCCCAAGAAAGAAGAAGCCAAACCCACTGAGGCTCCCAAAAAAGAGGAACCCAAAGAGGCCGAGGTCAAACCTGCCGATGAAATCGTGGTTTACAACTGGTCAGATTATGTTGCGCCCGAGATGTATGAGCTGTTCACCGAAAAAACGGGCATCAAAATCAGCGAAGACAACTTCTCTAGCAACGAAGATCTGTTGGCCAAACTGCAAGGTGGCGCCACCGGCTATGCCGTCATCGTGCCCTCAGACTACACTGTATCCATTATGATTGAAGAGGGCCTGCTGCAAGAACTGAATCACGATAACATCCCGAACCTGAAAAACCTGGACCCCGAATTCACCAAGCTTTATTACGATCCCGGCAACAAATACTGCGTGCCCTATCTGTGGGGAACCACCGGCATCGGCTATAACACCGAGCAAATGGAAACTCCCCCCGCGAGCTGGAAGCAAATCTTCAACACCACTGAAGAGGATGCCTGGTTCGGACGCTTTACGCTATTGGATGACGTGCGCGAAGTATTCTCAGCCGCACTCATTTATCTGGGCTACGACAACAACACCAAAGATGAAGCGAAGTTGGAAGAAGCCAAACAGGTGCTGATTGCTGCCAAAAAGGGCGTCGCTGGCTACGACACCGACAACTACGAAGATTTGGTAGGCGCGGGTGAGAATCTGCTGGCCCACGGCTGGAACGGCGACTTCCTGCAAGCCGCGGATGAGTACGAGAACATCGACTACTACATCCCCGAAGAGGGTGGCACCATCTGGATTGACAACATGTGCATTCCCCAGGGTATCACGCCCGAGCAGAAGCTGGCCGCAGAAATGTACATCAACTTTGTGCTGGACCCCGAAATCGGCGACCTGCTAGGTGAATACAACTACTATGCCAGCCCCAATGCCGAAACCCTGAAGATTGCAGATCCCGAATACACAAGCAATCCTCTGGTCTTCCCGCCCGATGAGATTCGGGCCAAGCTGCACTTCATCAAGCCGCTGGGCGAGTTCGAAAGCGTTTACCAGCGCATGTGGGATGAAGTCAAATCTGCCCAATAAACCAACATCTCTCACATCCATGGCCGGAGGGCTAAGTCCCTCTGGCCTTTTTTTTGCTCAGACAGGCAGCCAAGAGGCCCCGCGTGCATCATGCGCCCGTGCGCAAGGTGCGACACATGCTCACCGGGGCCTAAGCTGTTTCCAAATCTGCAATGAACTTGCCGAATTGTGCGATAGCCGCGTTGGTATGAGGATGGAACGCGTGCATAAGCGTGTCATCATCCACCCCCGACAGCGCTACATCCAAAATCGCCTGTGCCTGTGCCTCGTCCTCCATATCCAAATAGCTGGAAGAAAGCCGCAACGCCAAAGCTTGGGGCGCTGCACCAAAAACAGACCCGGGCAAGGTGGCCAGTTGATAGCGATCCAGCAGGAGCATGGCCAATTCTACGTCGGTAGTGATGCCGATACGGGCCAACGCTTCACGCCAGCGCGTAAAATCGGGGAACAGATAGAACGCACCAGCCGGCTCGGGGACACGGATACCCATCTCGGTTAGATGTCGCCACAGATAGCGGGTGCGCAGAGCGTGCAGGCGGGTGCATAGCTGAATATAATCCCACACATCTGCATCAGTTCCATAAGCGGTCAATGCGGCAAACTGCACCGGCGCAGTGGTAGCAGACCATATCTCGCTGGCGATGGTACGCACCGCCCGCAGCAACTCGGCTCCAGCTTTATTGGGCGGGAAGATAGCCACGCCCAAACGCCACCCCCCCAGCGAAAGATGCTTGCTCAATCCCCCCAGCACCACAGTTCCTTCGGGATAGTAGTGGACGATGGAACGATGCTTCTTGACCTGATGTTCCACCAGGCCATAAATTTCATCGCTAAGCACCACCAACCCTTGCTCTCGGGCATACTGGGCGAAACGCTCCATAAAGGATGGAGACAACGTGCGCCCCGTGGGATTGTTGGGGCTATTGAGCAGGACAACGCCAGGATTGCCCCAAGCGGCCCGCGCCTGCTCCGTTGCCTCGGTTAGTGCTGCCAGAGTCAGCTCCCATCCATCTTCAGGTGCTGCCGGAATCCAGTTGACCCTTTTGCCAGCCAAATGAGCCTGAGGCTGATAGCTCACCCACGAAGGTGTGGGCAACATGAGTTCGCCATCCAACGCCAGCATAAGGGCGTAAATCAGCGCTTTGCTGCCGGGCCCCACAATAACGTAATCGGGCGCAGCCGGAATATCAAAACGCTTCGCATAAAATGCGGCAATCTTCTCCCGCAGTTCCCGGGCCCCCAGCGAGGGCAAATACTGATGTTGCCAGGCATTTTCTCGCAAGGCCTGCGCAATTTTGGGATGCACAGGAAAACGGGATTCGCCGAAGCCCAACTGATAAACCTGCTGCCCTTGGCGCCACATTTCGCTGACACGTTCATTGATGACCAGTGTCGCGGAAGGTTTCAGGCCCCGTAAGCCCAGAGAAGAAAAACGAAAGGGAAAATAGCGGTGAGTCATTATGCACCTCTTCTGGCGAGGGGACTGATAAAATGATGGCGCATTATATCACGAGGGGTGATGATGTCAAAACTATCTTAAAAGCGTGGCGCTCGATTGCAGAAAAACGTGTTTCTTCGTAAGCATTCAGGTGCAACAAAGGATGGATGGTCTCTCCGGCCATCCTCATGTGCAGCGCAACTCAACAACACAAAATTAGCCACCACAGTGCAAATATGACACAAGAAAATTGAGATGCCTGCTGAATTGTGATAAAATCATCCACATCAATGAAAATGTTGCAACAACACAACTGGAAACAATCCCTATGAATGCCATTCTCGGAAAACCAGAACTCGGAGCATCCGGCTCCATCCGTCTGGATGAAATCGATCTGGAAATCATCAAAACCCTGAAACGGGATGGACGTACCCCCTTTGCCAAAATAGCCAAACGTCTGGGTGTCTCTACCGGCATGATTCGCCAGCGTTACCAGCGACTGGTCAAAGAGGGCATTTTGCAGGTGGTAGCAGTCACCAATCCCCTGCTGCTGGGATTTTCAACCATGGCGATGATTGGCATCAAAGTGGATGGAGCCCGTTTACAACAGGTTGCCGCGGAGATTGCGGGGCTGGAGGAGGTCATTTATCTGGTGCTGACCGCAGGGGCTTACGATTTATTTGTAGAGGTGGTTTTCAGAGACAATGAGCATCTGCTGGAATTTCTTACCAATCGTCTCAGAGCTATTCCCGGCATTCGGGAAACTGAAACGTTTATGTATCTCAAAATCGTTAAAGAAATTTACTCCTGGCCCGATATCGACAACCAGCGAAGTTCGTAATATCACTCACCAAATGGAGCCCATCATGGACAAGCAAACGCTTCTCGAAAAGCAGAAAACGTATCTCTGGCCCAGTTATCTCCTCTACTACACCGATCCCTTGCCCCTGGATCATGGCGAGGGGTTGTATGTGTGGGATGTGGAGGGCAACCGCTATCTTGACTTTTTTGGCGGCATCCTCACCACCAGCGTAGGGCATAAACACCCCAAGGTTACGCAGCGGGCCAAAGAGCAGGTGGATAAACTTATTCACGCATCCACCCTGTATCCGCACGAAAATGTGGTGCTTCTGGCCGAAAAACTGGCTGAGCTGGCGCCCGGAAAGCTGCAAACCTCCTTTTTTACCGGCTCGGGCACTGAGGCGGACGAAACCGCTGTGATGTTGGCCAAAGCAGCTACCGGGCATCAAGAGGTCATTGCCCTGCGCCACGCTTACAGTGGGCGCTCGACTCTGGCCATGACCATGACAGGCATTGCGGCCTGGCGCATCGGGGGCACGCAAATTGCGGGGATTAAGCACGCGCTGAATCCCTATTGTTATCGCTGCCCCCTAAAAATGAGCTACCCCTCTTGCGGTGTCGCTTGTGCAGAGGATGTGGAGGAGGTGATCAAAACCACCACATCGGGGCGCATTGCCGCGTTCATCGCCGAGCCAATTCAGGGCGTGGGTGGCTTCATCACCCCACCGCCCGAGTATTTCAAGATCGTGGTGGAGATTATCCATCACTACGGTGGCCTATTCATCGATGACGAAGTGCAGACTGGCTTCGGGCGCACGGGAGAGCATTGGTTCGGCATCCAGCATTGGGATGTAGAGCCCGACATTATGACCATGGCCAAAGGCATTGCCAATGGCTTCCCTCTCTCCAACACCATGACCACGCCCGAGATTGCCGAAACGCTGACCAGCCAGGGCCTGACCATCAGCACCTTTGGCGGCAATCCTGTGTCTACTGCGGCCTCGCTGGCCACCATCGAGGTCATGGAAGAAGAGGCGTCGCCCGAACATGTGGCCAAGATGGGGGCGATGCTGCGTTCGGGCCTGGAAAAATTGCAAGAAAAATATCCGCTCATGGGGGATGTACGGGGCAAGGGCCTGATGCAAGGCATCGAGGTAGTGGCAGATCGTGAAAGCAAAGAACCTGCGCCACAAGCGGTGAATGAACTTTTCGAAGCTACCAAGGCTCACGGTCTGCTCATTGGCAAGGGGGGCATGTATGGCAATGTCATTCGCATTGCGCCCCCCATGACCGCTACCGAAGATCATATTGCCGAAGCGTTGGATATTTTCGACCAAGCCTTTGCTTCCATACAGGAACGCTATTAACGGAGTTTGCCAAAATGCGAGCACTTGTACTGGGCGGCGCTGGCGCCGTCTGCAAGGAAACCACCAAAGACCTGGCCGCCTACAGCGATTTCGATGAGATTGTGGTGGCCGACTACAACCTGGAAGCGGTGACAAAGCTGGTCGACAAAATCGGTGACGCCCGGCTCAACCCCATCTTCTTCGACGCCAACGACTACGACAACATGCTCAAGTTGTTCTCCCAGTTCGACGTGGTGGTCAATGGCCTCCCCTTCAAATACGATCTGGCGGTGAACACCGCCTGCGTGGAAGTGGGCGTCAATGGGCTGGATCTTTCCAGCGAAGACCCGCAATTCGCCCTCCACGACAAAGCCCTGGCCAAGGACATGATCTTCATCCCCGGCGTGGGCGCAACGCCCGGCCAGACCAACATGATGGTGCGGCGGGCTTCAGAGAAGATGGACGAGCTGCATGAGGTGGAGGTCTTTTTTGCGGCCTTCCGCAGCCTGGCCCCTGCGCCCGGTCTGCTGCGCACCACCCTGTGGGAGTTCAATCCCGAGGAAGGCGACCGCGGCGAGGTCTATTTTGAGGATGGCGAGTGGCGGGCCACGCCCCCCATGTCGGGTGGCATCCGGGTTCGCTTTCACGAACACATCGGCGAGCAGATGGTGTACTACGTGCCCCACGACGAGGCCAACACCCTGCCGCATTCCTTCCCCAGCCTGCGCCGGGCCGCGGTGCGGGGCTGCTTCCCGCCCCATGTGATGGAGCTGATGGGATCGCTGATGCGCGGCGGCCTGCTTTCCAGCCGCCCGGTCACCTTCGGTGACGAGACTATGCCCACCATCGAGGCGGTGGCCAAGCTGCTGTGGGAGAATCCCGCCAGCAAGGAAAACCCGGTCTGGGCCTATGGCCTGGTGGTGCAGGTGACGGGCGTGCGCGACGGGCGCAAAGTCGTCGCCACCTATCGCAACCATCATCCGCCTCAGGAGGAATGGGGCGGGCCGTCGGCCTACTTCAAGAACGTCGGCATCCCCCTCAGCATCGGCGCCCAGCTTATCGCCCACGGCCTTACCACCGCCAAAGGCGTGGTTGCGCCCGAACAAGCCCTCCCCACCGATATCTTCTTCCGCGAGCTGGAAAAACGTGGCATCACCGTGGAAGAAACCATCGTGGAAGAGGGGTGGGTGTGAATGAAGACGATGGACGATAGACAGAAGACAATAATTGCCGTCCATCATCTATCGTCCATCGTCACTTCGCCAATGTAATCAGAACTCAACCAATTCATTTCAAAATTCATTTCACAGGAGAACAATTCACCATGAGCATGCAAGGACCCAAAACACGAGAGTATTTCCAGCGAGCCTCCAAGGTCATCCCTTACGGCGTCAATTCCAACTTCCGCTACTGGGGCGATGAAGATACCCTGGTGGTCAAAGGCGGCAAGGGCGCGTATGTGTGGGATATGGATGGCAAGCGCTACATCGACTATCGCTTGGGCTTCGGGCCCATCATCCTGGGCCACGGCTATGATGCGGTGGTGGAGCGGGTGAAGGAAACCATCGGCGACGGCACGGTCTTCGCCTGGACCACGCCTCTGGAAATCGAGGTGGCGGAGCGTCTCACCCGGATGACGGGGAACGACAAGGTGCGCCTGACCAACACCGGCTCCGAGGCCACCATGCACGCTCTGCGCATCGCCCGGGCCTACACCAACCGCGAGAAGTTCATCAAGTTCGAG
>CAZMDD010000140.1:0-23547 GCA_964565065.1 uncultured Caldilineales bacterium
ATTGACTGCGAAGCGCTGGCCGCGAATGGCTCCCTCCCCCGCGAGCGAAGGAAAATGAGCGGGCGGGGGAGGGCCGGGGAGGGGGCAGCCCCAGCGGGGCTTTGCAGCGGTAGCCCGTGGCTTCAGCCGCGGGCGTGGACAGACACGTGAGGCGCACGCGGGCGCATGATGCGCGGGCCCGCGGTCAACCCCCAACCATGAACCGCGAACCATGAACCGCAAACTGCGAACCGTGAACTGTGAACTGCGAACCGTGAACCGTGAACCGTGAACCGCGAACTATGAACAGCGAACCAACATCGCCTGCCATCTATCTGCAAAGCTGCAACGCAGCGGCCACACTCCACACAAGCAACATTTGACCCGGGCCATAAGTCAGCCACACCACATCATGAATCAGGGGGAAGCTCATCTCGTTGAACAGCGCTCCGGCCAACATCAAATCACTACTCAAAAACAGCAATGCACCCAATGCCAATGGCCAAAAGCTGACAGCTTGCAGTGCCAGGCCCAGCGCCAGGCCCGCAGTCGTGGCCAGCAGCAGGGCGTAGGGCAGTGCCACCCGGTGCAAGGTTCGAATTTTAGATTGTCCACGTATCACCATGCCGTACCAGCCAGCTATGCCCACCAACCACAGCAGCACCAACGCCCCCCAGCGCGGGCCCGCTGCCTGCCACGAGCCGCAACGAGCCAGCCACCCGATGCCTGCAATGTAGCCAAGATGCCCTACAGCAAACGCGGCCATGCCTGCCATCACCGATTGAGAACGACTGCGCCAGAGTAAATCGGCCAGAAAGAGATCGCCCAGCAGACCAAAGGTGATGCCCAGAGCCATGAATCGGGCGTAAGGGAGCGCATTCGAGCCCGCAGCAAACCAGGCCCAGGACCATCCAGCCAGCACCAACACTGCCGAAGAGCCCAGGCGGGCCCAACGAGGGATGCGACGATTGTGGCGAGTCGGGCCTAGCACAAAACCACCGAACAACAACAGAGCCCACAAAATCAGCAGACTCCACAGCCAGGCATGTTGCAACATCGAAAAAGCATCAGGAATTATCATAACGGGCCTCCGGGCAGATGCCCAATTGTAGCGCAAAAGGGCATTCAGGGTATAATGGACTGATGCTACCCACCGGACACATCGAATGGACTTGGGCCGGGTTGAACTTGCTTCAACGTCGCACGGGCCTGTTCGAAAACGCAGACTATCGGTTTATGGCGTTGGCGGTTATGGCTCCCGACCTGCTGGATAAACCGCTGGCCTGGTTCGTTTTTCCCGACGCCAATGCCGCCCTCTTCTTTGGGCACACCCTGCTTTTGCATAGTCTGGTTTGGCTGGGGGTGGCCCTGACCGGGCGTTTGCGTGGCTGGTTGCCCTACTTATTGGCCTTTTCCGCCCATCTCGTCGAAGACAGGATGTGGGGTTTTACCCAAACGCTGTTCTGGCCATTGCACGGTTGGGGCTGGCATCCCTGGCAGCATGTGGGTTCCCCCTCCGAGATGCTACACGCCTATCTGCAAATCATCCTGCAAGAGCCCATTCTGCTTGTTTTGGATGGCGTGGGCGCAATGTTGCTGCTCTGGTTCTTGTGGAATCGGCAGCTTCTGCATTTTCAACGTTTACGCTCTTTTCTGCTCAGCGGGCATTTTTCTACCCAAACATCACCATGAGAGTTATTTCAGGCAAAGCCAAAGGCAAGCGACTAGAATCGGTTCCGGGCGACGCGGTACGCCCCATCACAGACCGCGCCAAAGAAGCACTGTTTAGCATTTTGATGGAAGATGTGCCCGGAGCCACCATGCTGGATTTATTTGGCGGCACGGGCTCGGTGGGCATCGAAGCGTTGAGCCGGGGCGCGGCTCGTGTAACATTCATCGAGCGCTACAAGCCAGCACTGCGGGTGATTGGTCACAATCTGCAACACACGGGCCTGGCAGAACATGCGTTTGTGGTACGAGGCGATGCTTTCAAATATCTGCGACGGCATAACATCGGGCCATTTGATATTATTTATGTGGCGCCGCCACAATACAAAGGGCTGTGGTTAGATGCGTTGAAAATCATCGATGCCCGCCCGGAGCTGCTAAGCCCGCATGGCCAGGTCATCGTGCAGATTAATGGCATCGAGTACGAAGAACCGGACCTTACTTCGCTGGCTCGTTTTGATACCCGCACCTACGGCAGCGTACAGCTCGATTTTTATGCGCTGGATGTGGCGGATGAGGCATGAACGCGTGATGCGCCAGTCAGCACCCACCATCTAATCACCAACACACGCAATGATGACCCATTCTCCCATCATCATCGGTCTGACCGGCAACATTGGCGTAGGCAAGAGCGCGGCGCTGGCTGTTTTGCGCGAGCTGGGGGCTTATGTCATCGATGCCGATAAAGTCGGGCACGAGGTGATGACCGCAGGCCAGCCCACGTGCAAAAAGGTGGCGGCAGCTTTTGGCCCCGATGTTGTGGCTGCCACCGGTGGCATCGACCGGGCCAAACTGGCCGCCATTGTCTTTGCCGACCGGGCGCAGCTTGCTCGCCTGGAAGCCATTGTGCATCCCGCTGTGCGACAGGTCATTTTGGATGCTATTGCCGCCAGTTCCGCGCCTGTGGTGGTCATCGAGGCTATCAAGTTGCTGGAAAGCCCGCTCAGGAGCCTGTGTCACGAAATTTGGGTCATTACTGCGCCCGAGAAGGTGCAACTGGCCCGGCTCATCCGGCAGCGAGGCATGAGCGAGGCAGAGGCCCGCGGGCGTATGGCTGCTCAGAGTTCTCAGGCTGTTAAAGTTGCCCAGGCCGATGTGGTTATTGCCAACGACAGCGACCTGCTTACTCTCAAATCTCGCCTGACTGCTGCTTGGCAAGCACTGTCGACCCGATACGGCAATCACTTTTCTGGAGCATAACCATGAAGAAGCTTTGGATTGAACACCCCAATTTCTCCTTTTTTGCCCTTTTGGCTCTGGGCATGTTGATAATTCTTTATTTTTCGGCACGGCACGTGGGTTTTAGCGCGGGCCAGTGGCTAACGCTGGCCATTGCCACTGTGGCTTTGGCTGCGCTGAGCACCTGGATTGTTAGCTGGGGCGACAAAGAGGATGAAACCTCGGACGATTTTTCTGCGTCTCAGTAAGAGTGATACGGCATTCTTTCCTCCTTTGCTCCCCCAATATCATCAGATTACGGAACATCTCAAAACAACTTTATGGCAAAACAAGATTATTATGAAATTTTAGGGGTGGCCCGCACAGCCACTGCTATCGAAATCAAACGGGCTTACCGAAAGTTGGCCAAGAAATATCATCCCGATGTTTACAAAGGCCCCGATGCCAATGTGCGCATCAAAGACATCAACGAGGCTTACGAGGTGCTTAGTGATGAGCAAAAGCGAGCTGCGTATGATCGTTTTGGGCATGCCGGCGTTTCGGGCGCGGCGGGCGCTGGTGGCCCGGGCGCATACGGGCCTGGCGGTTTCGGCGATATTGGTGACATCTTCGAGGAGATTTTTGGCGGCGGCTTTGGCTTTGGTCGGGGCGGAGGGCGTCGTAACGGGCCCAGCCGCGGGGCCGATATCCGTTTTGATCTCACCATCGAGTTCGAAGAGGCGGTTTTGGGGGCAGAGAAGGAGATCGAGATCTCCAGGCATGAGACTTGTCCTCGCTGTCATGGCTCGGGCGCTGAGCTGGGCACGCAGCCTATGAAATGCCCCACCTGCAATGGTCAGGGACAAGTACGCCAGCGTCAGCAGACCATTTTCGGCTCCTTTGTCAATGTTACCACCTGCCCGCGCTGCAAGGGCTCGGGCGAGATTGTAACCACCCCTTGCCGCGAGTGTCATGGCTCTGGCCATGTGGCGGTGACGCGGCGACTGCGGGTAAAGATTCCGGCGGGGGTGCAGGATGGCACGCGCATCCGCCTGCCTGGCGAAGGGGAACCTGGGCAGCGGGGCGGGCAGCAAGGAAATCTTTATGTTTTTCTCACGGTCAAACCGCATAAGCTTTTTCGCCGCATCGAGGATGATATTTTGTTGGAATTACCGGTAAACATTGCGCAGGCGGTGTTGGGCTCCGAGGTGGAAATTCCTACACTGGATGGCCCCAAGCTGGTGAAAATTCCCACGGGCACGCAGCCGGGCAAGGTTTTGCGTCTGCGCGGACTGGGTGTGCCGCACCTGCGTGGCAACGGGCGAGGTGATATGCTGGTCACGGTGAATGTTCATATTCCCAAGACATCGGAACTGAACGATGAGCAGCGAGAGCTCTTCCACAAGCTGGCAGAAACGCTTTCGCCCATCTCAGTGGAAGATGAACCCAAACATGGCAGTTTTTTTGAGCGGATGCGCGAGGCTCTGGGGTTGTAATGGGTGATTTGTTGGAGTTCATTTTGCCCATTGCTACCATCGACCCGGAGCATGAGGCGGTGACGCAGGCGCAAGCCTGGCTGGCGCCGCAGTTTCATGGGGGCGCGGTGGTGGAGGTGAGCGGTTTTGGTCCGTATGGTGAAACGGATCATGCCCAGGTGTTGTTGCGCGGCTATCTTTACGATACGCCTGAGCATCGCCGGCAGGTGGCTGCGATTTTGCAGGCGTTGCCGCATCGCCCGTTGGCTGAATTTTATGGCGAGCCGCGGTTGAATTATCTGGCTACGGCTGATTGGGCCGAGGTGTGGAAACAGCATTATCATGCCATGCGCATTGGTGAGCATGTGGTGATTTCGCCGCAGTGGGAGCAGCCCGAGTTGGGGCCCGACGATGTCCTTATCGAGCTGGAGCCGGGCATGGCTTTTGGTACGGGCACGCATCCTTCTACGCAGCTCATTTTGCGTTTGTTGGAGCGCTATTTGCCGCAAAAGGCTGTTTTGTTGGATGTGGGAACAGGCTCCGGTATTTTGGCCATTGCCGCCATCAAGTTGGGGGCCGGAGGAGTGGTGGCCACAGACATTGATCCAGATGCGGTGCGTACCGCCCAGGAGAATGCGGCTTTAAATCAGGTGCTGCCGGACATCGATTTTGCGGTGGGGTCTGTGCCTGCATCGGGCGTTTATCCCCTGGTGATGGCCAATATCCTGGCTGATGTGCTGGCCGATTTGCTCTTGCATCATCATTTGTCTCAGCGGGTGGCACCAGGTGGCATTTTGTTGCTTTCGGGCATTATTCAGCAGCGCCGCGAGGTGGTGGATTTGGCGCTGCGGGTCTCGGGACTGACGTTGATTGATGTGGTGGAGGATGGCGACTGGCTGGCCATGGCTGTGCGGCGGGAGGGATAATGCACCGTTTTTTTCTGGCGCCCGAAGCGTTTCATGGCGAGCAGGTGGTTTTTCCTGCTGATTTGGCCCGACAACTGCGTTCGGTTTTGCGTTTGCAGCCGGGGCAGCAGGTTTGGATTTTGGATGGCCAGGGGCACGCGTTTCGGGCGGTGCTAACATTTGTAGAGCGGGGCAAAGCTGGCGCTCGCATCCTGGAGCGCCAGCCAGCCACAGGTGAGCCCGCGGGCACGCTGATTTTGTGCCAGGCGCTGAGCAAGGGGGAGCGTTTTGAGTGGGTGTTGCAAAAGGGAACGGAGCTGGGCGTGACCACGTTTCAGCCCATCATTACCCGGCGCACGGTACGTAAATCGCCGGGCCCGAGCCGCTGGCCACGTTGGCGACGCATCATCCGTGAAGCTGCCGAGCAGAGCGGGCGGGGGGCGTTGCCTGCGCTGCTGGAACCTATCCCATTTGATGAGGCGCTCCGGCGTGGCACAGGCCTGCGTTTGTTGCCAGCGGTATCGGCCACGCAACCTGTCCGGCAGGCGTTGACCGGAGCATCCTGGCCTGTAACATTGTTTGTGGGCCCGGAGGGTGGTTTTGCCCCGGAAGAGGTGATTTTGGCCCGCGAATCAGGGGTATTGCCCGTCTCGCTGGGGCCTCGTGTACTACGCACCGAAACCGCAGCGTTGGCATTGGTTACTTTGACGATGGCTGCGCTGGGCGAGCTGGATAAATCTGCATCACGCATGTAACCATTCGTAAATTTTGTGACTCTAAGATGAGGCTGAAAACTCCTCGCCCAGTTGCTCTTTGGCATTCTTCTGCGCATCGGAAGTGAGCGGCGAAGGAGAAGGGGCGGCGAAACCGAGTAATCTGGTTTGTTCCGGATTTGACCCTGCCATTTGCAATAATCTTCCTTCATTCCTTCATGGTGATTGAAAATATGTCTACCTTTGTTCTTCCTACCGAAAAAACAGATGACGAAAAAGTCGAAAAAGTAATTATTATTGGTGGCGGGCCTGCGGGATTTACCGCTGGTCTTTACACCGCCCGGGCACAATTGAACCCTGTGCTGTTCACCGGTAATGATATCGGCGGGCAGGTGGCCCTGACCTACGAAATCGAAAACTATCCCGGTTTTCCCGATGGCCTCAGCGGCACCGATTTGGCCGAACGCTTCCAAAAACAGGCAGAGAAATTTGGAACCCGCGTCGAGTACGATCATGTGCTGGAGCTGGATCTTTCGCAGCATCCTTTTACTTTGCGTACCCAGTTCGAGAAAACATACAAAGCGGAATCTCTTATCCTTTCGATGGGGGCGACGCCTCGTAAGCTGCAAGTGCCGGGCGAAGCTGAATTGACCGGGCGCGGCGTTAGCTATTGCGCCACGTGTGATGGCTTCTTCTTCAAAGATCGAGAGGTGATTGTGGTGGGCGGCGGCGACAGTGCCCTGGAAGAAGCAATTTTCCTGACTCGCTTTGCCAGCAAGGTAACCATCGTGCATCGGCGCGATGAGCTTCGGGCCAGCAAAATTTTGCAGAAACGGGCCTTTGAAAGCGAAAAAATCGAATTCATCTGGGACACCATCGTTACCAGCATCAACGCCGGTGACAATGGCGCGGTGAATGGTGTTACGCTGAAGAATGTCAAGAGCGAGGCTGTTTCCGAGTTCCCGGTGGATGGCGTCTTCATCTTCATTGGACACATCCCCAACAGCCAAATTGTCAAAGACCAACTGGTGCTGGATGAAGATGGCTATGTCGTAACCAATCGCTTCGGGCACACCAGCGTGCCGGGCGTGTTTGCCGGTGGCGAAATTCAGGATCACCGCTTCAAACAGGTTTCTACCAGCGTAGGGCAAGGTGCCATGGCTGCCATCGAAGCTGAGAAATTCATGGCGGAGCTGGAAGATAAAGGCTACGAAGCACTAAAAGCTGAATTATTAGCCAGCAAGACCCTTCCTGCATAAGAATTCTCTTTGGTTTGCACCACTGCCACAACATTCCTTTCGAATCTTGATTCTCCCATGTTTTTATGCTAGACTAGGGAAACAAATGGGCCGGTAGCTCAGTCGGTAGAGCAGCGGACTTTTAATCCGCGGGTCGGGGGTTCGATCCCCTCCCGGCTCATTCACTTAATTTTATCATAGAAGTAGCCCTCGGAATTTCCGGGGGCTTTTGTCAAGGTGGGGCAGATGGGAATCTATGATACAAAATTCTCTTAATTTTCATGCCAGTGTTGCAGCCTATTTTGTGCTGCCCTCTATTATCTTTATTTTATTTTTCACCCATATTTATTTTCCAAGTTACCAAAATGCAATTACAAAACACTAAACAACTACATCGATCTATGGTTGCACTTGGTATTATCCTGATTGGACTTATCGCCTACCAGTTTAATATCGTTTGGAATCACTATGTTGCCTTGCCGGCGCTATCCTCCTCTGGTTTTCTTTCGGCCCAAGGCCCCTCACCCGCGGGCGACAGCGCACTGGCTCCATTTTATCTTGCTACACCTTCCAGCGAAAAAACTAACGAAGCTCTCATTGCCACGCAGGGATGGGAGCCGTACCCTGGCCTTGATTCGGGCATGTATGTTGGCTATGATCAGCTTTCCCTCCAGAGCAACTCGCTGGATTTTGCTCGCGGTAGTCATTTCTTCATCCCCTGGCGCTTTATCGAAGACCGTGAGCGGGGTCGTTATAATTGGTCAATGATTGACCGACCGTTGGAGCAATTGGAGCCTGGGAAGAAGGCAATTATTCGCATCGTGCCTCGCTGTGAAGATGCTAAGTGGGGTGATGGCATGCGCGATAATTGCGCACCTCTTTGGACGCTGGACTTTAATCCAGTAATCGAAGAGGAGAGCACCTGTACGACCGTTACCGAACGCATTAACTTTATGGATGACACGGTGAAGCAGGGGTTGGTGGATCTTGTGCAGGCTATGGGAGAACGGTATCGGGATGATGACCGCGTTGCCGCTGTAGAAATTGGTATTGGCTATGCCGGGGAACCTGTGCCGTGGCCTCATACCCACACCGTTTGTGATCATGATCAACAGATGGCTGCTTACCAGAACCATCCTGACTATGATGCCAAAGGGGAGGCCTGGGCCCGGTATCATCGGGAAATCATCGCTGCTTATGCCAATGCTTTTCAGGGGAAGAAGGCCTTGCTAACCATTATCAATGCTGCTTATGGCGAACTTTATCATGCCGATGTGATTCGTTATGCAGTTGATCGCGGGGTTGGGTTGGCTGTCACATCGCTACACAATGATTACAATGCAAATCGCGGCAGTGGTGGTGGCGTGTGCTATTGGGGTTACACCACCGCGCCTGGCTTTGACAATTATTCTCCACAGGCCCAAATAGCTTATCGTACACTGTGGGCGGCCCTGGATGCCAACAAAGAACGCGTGCCCATTGGTATGGAGTTCAATAATCGTTTTGACAACAAGGGGTATATTCCTGCCAATCATGGCGAGGCTTATGCGCATTGGGCGATGCTGAATGCGTTGGATAAAGGGGCTGATTATGTGCTGCCGTTCCGCGATTCTGGCTCGAGAACTGGGAATGTTGGCTTTGCTGAGGTTTGGAATTTTTATAATCGTTACGCAGGACGGGATGCCAACAGCACACCCGATGCCTGGATTGCTTTCCGCAGTCCCTGGAAGGAAAATGCCTGGTGTCCAGATGTTTATGATTATAGCTGGTATCTAACTTCCGAGATGGAGTCACTTCCTTACACCGATGTCAAGAGCCAGGCGTTTGTGAACAAAATCGACCAAGCAACCAGCGCTTTCCGTGTTGGGCCCAAGTCTGATTGGCGTTATTATTATGCCCGTACTACCACCGAAAAGTGGTCTGCTTTTAATCTTGATGTGGCTGATGATTTTATGCGGGATTGGCACGGCGGCGTGAATGTGAATGTTACTTATTTCGATCATCGCAATGGTGGCAAATGGGCACTTTATTATGATAGTGTTGTTGGCGAAAAGCTGGCTGGGGAAGTTGCATTGACGGGGACGGGGCAGTGGAAGACAGTTGTTTTCACATTGGATGATGCAGCTTTTGGCAATGGCTTGCCGCGGCTTAGCAATCGTAGCCGCAAGCCCGGGTTTGATTTGCGCTTAGACCGGGCCGATGCCATTGATGATATTTTCAGCATGGTTCAGGTGATTCCTGTAGGCAAGCGCCCGCCCGCGTCGGCTACGCCCACGCCTACGCCTGCCCCCACGCTCGCGCCCGGAACTGGCGAACGCACCATGCGTTTGCAACAGGGCTTAAAAGGCTACACCGGCGTGACCGATACGTATCTCAATGCCTGGGCGCCCGACACCCCCTTCTTCGGGCGCGAGGTTCTGACAATTCGTGTTGATAACGCTTTCGCTGGGCTGATTCGGTTTGAAATTGCATCGATTCCTGCTGGTTCTGAGATTATCGATGCCCGGTTGCACATGGTACGCACCGATGCCAACGAGCCTAATGTTTGGATAAGCGCCTTTGAGGTGCGGCGTCCCTGGAGCTATGATGCCACCTACAATCGCGCCAGCCAGGATGTTTTCTGGCAGGAACCGGGGGCATTGGGCAAATCTGATGTTTATCAATTGTCCATCAACGAAATACCCATTGCCGTTGCCCAGGGCGAGGCGCTGGACCTGGAAGTGACGGAGCTGGTGAGAAAATGGCTGGCCTTTCCTGAACAGAATCACGGCATCATCCTTCGGGGCGAAAGCAATGTAAATAAGCGTTATACTTTTGGCAGCAGCGATGCGCCCGAGCAAGATGTTCATCCCTATCTCGAAATCAGGTTCTTGTTGCCCACACCTACTCCTACACCCACAGCTACTTCTACCCCCACACCCACCAGCACCTTTACGCCCACCCCCACCAGCACGGCAACACCTACGGCAACGTCAACTGCCACAGCAACCCCCACTGCAACGCCCACCGCTACAGCACAACCCACAGCCACCGCAACGCTTACCCCTGTGCCCACAGCCACTGCAACACCCACATCGACACCCACTGCTATCCCCACGGCAACACCCACAGTAACGCCCACCAACACTCCCGCAACTGCTTGCACGCTTCATGTGGCCCGCACTGTTGAAGTCGGTGCTCATCCCAAAGGGGTTGCTGCCGGGCCCAATGGCGCCTTTGTGAGCCTATTCGACTCCGGGCGGATGATGGCGGTGGGCAACGATGGCAGCACCAAGCTGTTTATCGGGCACGGAACCGGTGCCAATGGCGTGGCCTATGCTGCCAACAGCGGTTTGGCCTACATGCTGCATCGCAACAGCGCCAATATCAGCGTTTTTGATACTTACTCGCAGCGCAAAATTGCGCAATTGCCAGTGGGACGGCTGCCCTGGGGCGCTGATAACAATGATCAGCGGCTCTTCGTAGCCAATTTTGCAGATAACTCTGTCAGCGTTATCGATACGATGACAAATCAGGTCGTTGCCACCACAGGCATTCATGCCATGCCGGCATTGGTGGCGGCAGGCACTGATCGGGCCTACATTTCGCATCTTAACGGCTACATTAGCGTGGTCGATAATAATGGCGCACTGCTGAAAACCTTTGGCCCGTTGCCCCACGATAACGCCTTTGGCATCGCTCTTGACGAAGCTGGACACCGGCTATTTGTGAGCGACCGCACCGGAAAGGCCATTAGTGTGCTGGATAGCAACAGCGGCGCCGTGCTCCGGCAGATTTCGGTTAGCCCGGGCACGCCCTACGCCCTGGCCTACCATGCCGATAGCAAGGCTCTGTATGCAGTTGATGCAGCCAACAATCGCTTGATGGGCATCTTGCCCGCCACCGGACGCATCTTTGACAACATTAGCATCAGCCTCCAAAACGCGGAGCATGGTGGCCAAAGTCTGGCAGTTTCGGCAGATGGTTACACCGTTTATGTTCCCGCCTACGAAGCTGGCACGCTGGACATCATCAGAGCTGGGCGCTGCTGGTAACCGATAATCAGGCACATCCTCCCGGGCATGGGGGGATGTGCCATTTTTTTGTCATAAACGAAATTTCACGAGATGATAAGTGTATCGTAGCGCGGGGCCAGGTGTTGCCAGTGATAGACAGCGGCCAGATGTGAGAAATTTTGCGCCCGCACCGTGGCGACATTTTGAGCGGCCCAACGCAACTTGGTCAGCAATTCTGTTTCGGTGGTGTAAAGATGGGTGGGATGCAGACTGGTGGGCAGCAGTTCAGGATAACTGAGACGCCGCGGCAGCAGAGGATACGCATGGCAGTAGATGGCCTCTAGCACGCTGATGCCGAAAAATTCGTGGATGGCCGTGCTCACCACCACATCGGCTTGCCACAGCAATTGGGCGTAGCGGGCCCGACTGGCGGCAAAGCCAAAATGCAGGATGTGCCCGGCCAGCTCTTTGCGAGCCTGTTCAAATTCGACAGGCTGCTGCCGGAAGTTTTCGCCAGCGACGATGAGCTCGAACTCAACATCCTCTTGCGCCAGCGCCCGCAGCACCCGGAAGAATGCCTGAGGATTTTTATCATATTCCCAGCGCTGATTCCACAGGATGCGCAGCGGGCCCGATGCCGGTTTGGCAGGCCGGAAGGCATCGAAATAGTGCAAATCCAGACCCACGGGCAGCACATCGCTCTTTTGTTGTATTTGCTCGATGATTTCGAGATGGTTATAATCGGGAAAATGCTTGAGCAGGCGGGGCAACGCATCGAAAAAGGTGCTACGATGATAGGCGCTGTTAAAGTGAACGGCATCTGCTGCAACCATGCTCAATGTGTTGATCATGCCGTAGGTGAGATCTTGTTTTTCACCGGGCCGCGGCGGATAGGTGAGCTGATTTTCATGGACATAAAAATGCAGGGGAACATCGTTAAGCCAGGGGCGAGCCAGGGCAATGAGCGCTGGCAGGTTGACCATGTCGGTAAGCAGAATGGCATCGGGTGGGCCATGCTGCGCAACAGCCTGTTGGATTTGGTGCGCCAATTCCAAAGCGCCCCCCTGCATTCGCCACTTCCAAAAACGTCCGGCCATGGTAAGCAAATGCACGTGGTGGCGGCTGTGACGGGCATAGCCCCGGGCCCAGGCCCGATGTGAGCCGGTGTGGTAGGGCGAGATGAGAAAAATGTGACTCATGGCCGGTGCGCCTGCTGTAAATGAGCCAGAATGGTACGATCGGTTTTGGCAAAGGGGAAGTCGGAGGTTTGCTCCAGGGTAATCCAGCGCCAATCTGCTACCTGGATGGCCTGGGGCGTGCCTGCCAGCAGTTGGGCATGAAAGGCGTGCAGGGTAATGCGAAAATGGGTGAAGGCATGTTTGATGGCCGCAATTTTTGCACCCACAGCTACCTGAATGCCCAACGCTTCCATAAGCTCGCGCGTCAGGGTCTGCGGCAAGGTTTCTTCCGCCCCTTGCTTGCCACCCGGAAACTCCCACAGGCCCGCCAACATGCCTCCGGGCGGGCGCTGGGCGATAAGAAAATGGCGGGGTTTAGCAGGATGCCAGACCACGCCCGCGGCTACATCCACATGAGGAATGCGCTTTTTAGGGGTGCGCACCGGGCGCTGCGCCTGCACGCCGCGGGCCCGGGCTTTGCAAAACTGCTGCACGGGACAAGTGGTGCATTGCGGCTGCGCGGGGCGGCAGAGTGTTGCACCCAGCTCCATCATGGCCTGATTAAAATGGCCGGGGTTCTCGGGCGCGAGCAGGGCCTGTGCGCGGGCCCAGAGCTGCTTTTCTACTGCCCGGTCGTCGATGCTGGCGGTGATGTCATCCAGCCGGGCCAGCACCCGCTTGATGTTGCCATCCACCACAGCTACCGGTTGCCCAAAGGCGATAGAGCTGATGGCCGCGGCGGTGTAGCGTCCAATGCCGGGCAAAGTTTGCAAGGTTTTGGGGTCTGACGGCAGCTTGCCCGCGTGTCGGGTCATCACTTGCTGCGCGGCTTTGTGCAAATTGTGCGCCCGTCGATAGTAGCCCAGCCCCTCCCACGCCCGCAACACCTGTTGAATGGGAGCCCGAGCCAGCGCCTGAATGGTGGGAAATGCGTGAATGAAGTGTAAAAAGTAGGGCAGCACCGTATCGACCTGGGTTTGTTGCAGCATAATTTCACTGACCCAGGTGTGATAGGGAGAAACCTGGCCGCGCCAGGGCAATGGGCGGGCGTTGGTGCGATACCAGCTTAGCAGCGCCGCCCGAAACTGGATGATACGTCCGTGCATTATCCCGGCATCAGGCCGCAACGGCCCATGAACAAGGGCATGAGCAACATGGCCAGCAGCAGCAAAATGACCCACACCTGCATGCCCAGGATGGTGAATGGGCGTTTGGGTTTCTCTTCATCGGGCAGGGGAAGCAGGGCCTGACAACGCCAGCAAACTTTTTTGTCGTCGGGATTCCAGGTTCCGCAGTTAGGACAATCCATGATTTTTGCCTGTTTTCAAGCGTGCAGCCAGAGCCGCAGGAATTTTGCCCCCCAAGGTCAGGGTTTGCAGAATTTCTTCGGGCGAGAGGGGAGGGCGTTCCGGCGCAGGTTGCGGGGTGGGGGTGTGGTTTTGGTGGATGGGGGTGGTGGCCTCTGCCAGGAGCAAGAAGAGGGCTTCGGGGTCCTGGTAAGGCTGCGGGCAGGAGGGGGTGCCGCTCAGCTCAGGCGCGCACAGGCACACCTGGCCCGCTGCCGGCGGAGACGCGAGCGCACCTAATGCCAGCCACGCGTGGGCCAGCGTCTGCGCGAAACTGATAGCATGAGGCAGCATTGGATTCGTCGTACGGCTTTGTGGCTGCCAAGTGGGCTGAAAAGGACTGATGAGCAAGGCGCGACCAGCATCCAGCGCAGTTTGCAGACCTGCCGGCGGGGTATAAGCCTCCAGTCCCTGCGGAATGACCAGCGCAAAGGGCAGGCCCGCCTTCAAGAAGGCCTGAATGCCCTGAGCATCGAGCCCTGGTCGGGCTACGAACAGCACCAGCACACCTTCGGAGGTCAGGTCGGCCAACGTTTCCAGCGCCCATGCGGCCCGTGTCTCATTGCCATCATGCCCCAAGGGCAGAATCAAGGGCAATTCCAGCAGGGCTGTTTCGCCCCGCACAAACAGCAGCAGCGGGCGCCGTTTTAGTGGCACAAAGCGGTTGAGCGAATCGGGATAGCGGGCATCGTTCAGACGCAGGGTGAGCAAGCCTCGGCGACGTTCTGCATTCAGACGCTGTTCGATTTGCGGCCACTGTGCATGTGCTTGATGCAGCGCTTGCGTTTCATCCATGCTCAGGCCCAGTTGTTGGGCCATGATGCCCGGGCCCGCTTGCCAAAAGAGTGAAAACGACTGACTTTGGGCTCCTTGCAAAAGAACTTCTCGGGCCCGACCGCGGTTCATGCCCGATTCGAAGAGCGCCCAGCGCCAAAGGTCTGTTTCGAGGTGAGGATTGTGGTTTGGTGTGGCAGACATGGGGCAAGTATACCGCAAATCCGGAGACTACGAAAAGTGGCCGAACGTGGGCGGAGCTCAACAAATAGTGATAGGCGTTACAGCAAAATCGCACATCAGGCAAAATCACATAAATTATGCCGAAAAAATGTGGCCAAACAGCAATTTTGCTGTCTAATAAAATAGTGGCAGTAACGCAACTCGTACCCGGTACCCTTGGTGGCCCCCAAAGCCCCATCCCCCAACATCCTTTCAAAGGAGGAATGACATGCAAAACATCGAAGTTTTCTTTCAAGCGCTCTTTGACAAATTAGGCACAAGTCTGCCCAATTTGCTGGCGGCATTGCTGATTTTAATCATCGGCTGGATTGTAGCTCGCCTGATTGCCGGAAGCATACGAAAACTGCTGCGGCGCACCAATCTCGACAACCGTCTGGCAAAGACCGCGACTCAAGATTCATCGGTTGAAATTCATGCTGAAGATTGGATTGCAAAAGGTATCTTTTTTGTGCTTATGATTTTTGTGCTGGTTGCTTTTTTCCAGCGCCTGGGATTGACATCAGTGACGGGGCCTCTTAACACTTTGCTGGATACGGTGATGGGCTATTTACCGCAACTTGCCAGTGCATTGATTTTGCTTTTGGTGGCGTGGCTGGTCGCAACGATTGTAAAAGTGCTTGTTTCCCGCGGGGCCACAATGCTCAAGCTGGATGACCGACTCTCATCGCAAGGGGCTTTGCAGGATGAAGAAACAATGTCGGTTTCCGATTCTATCGCTTCGGCAGCTTATTGGCTTGTCTTCCTGTTCTTCTTACCTCCCATTCTGAATTCTCTGCGGATGAATGGCTTGGTTGGCCCCATGGAGGACATGATTTCGAAAATCATGGACTTCATCCCCAACATTTTTGGCGCCGCCATCATTTTGCTTGTGGGTTGGTTTATTGCCCGTATCGTGCGCCAGATTGTTGTCAGTTTGCTGGTTGTGGCCGGGGTTAATAAATTGGGAGATCGTATCGGATTGAGCAGAGGGACAACACTGGCCGGGTTGCTGGGAACCATTGTTTATGCGTTCATTCTTATTCCTGCGGTGATTTCGGCGTTGGATACGCTGGCCATCGACGCCATTTCCAATCCGGCGTCCATGATGCTGTCAACACTACTGGATGCTATTCCTCGCATCTTTGGGGCGGTTGTTGTTTTAGGGGTGGCCTACCTGGTTGGGAGGCTCATTTCGGGGCTCGTGGTTGAAATTCTTGATGGCGTGGGGATTAATCAGTGGCCCGAAAAAATCGGTCTGAACCTGAAAACCGAGCGTTCGCTGGCTGAAATCATCGGGTACATCATTTTGGTTGCGACGGTGCTTTTTGCGGGAATGGAAGCTGCTGAGATGCTGGGATTTGGGAAGTTCTCTGAGCTGGTGAATGCGTTTATCGTCTTTGGTGGAAAGGTTCTGTTGGCGTTGGTGATTTTCGGCGTTGGGCTTTACATTGCCAATCTGGCCCGCGACATCATGCTCAGTACCATGGGCGAAGATGCGGCCTTTACGATTTCCATTGTTCGGGCTGCGATTCTTGTACTGGTAACAGCCATGGCACTTAGTCAGATGGGGATTGCCCAAGAGATTGTGAATGATGCGTTTACGATTTTATTGGCAGCTATTGGCATAGCTATTGCCCTGGCATTTGGGCTGGGCAGTCGTGAGATTGCGGGGAAAGAAGTGGCGCGGTGGCTTGAATCAACTCGAAAGTAAAAGGGGAGGGAGCAAGAGGAGAGCCCCCGGCATGGCACTTTGTGTCGCCGGGGGCTCTTTGTCGTGATGTTTAAGTAGCTGCACAACAGATTTTTTGGGTGGTGTGCGCGGGATAGCGATGGACAGTTGCTATCGATTCAGGTGTTCAATCGTTCAACATGAGGCCCGATGCCCAGCTCATCGATGAGGGCATTGAGTTCGGCATCGGTCAAAACCCGGCCCTTGCCTGCATACGCGGTGAGCGCAGCTTCCATCATGTTGGTTCCAAAAGATCGCCCTTCGTAGCGGGGCGTGGTGGTGATGAGCCAGCGTACACCACGGGCCCGAAGCAAATCCACATCCGCCGAGGTCGTGGTGTTGGTGAGAATATCTTTGCCGCTCAGGTCTGCGGGCATGTGTTTGCGGATGTACAGGAAATCGCCGGCAATCAAATCTGCTTCCTGCCAGTATTTTTCATATTTGGGCTGAATGCTTTCCTGCTTGTCGCCTGTGGGATAAACCATAGAAATGGGCATAAACCCTACAATGGGCAACAGCACCTTGCCCAACCATTTTAGATGCTTAATCCCCTTGACAGGAATGGGAAGCCCCAGCGCAAACATGAGATCGCCATAAACAACAGAATCGGCCACTTCGCCCACAGCCTGAGCCATGCCATATCGATCGACGCCCAGCGTAAAAAAGGCCCGTTCATAGTGAGGAATGCCCCCCAACTGCTGTGCGGCCAATCGGAAAACCTGGCGCTCCAGCGTGTGCTTGAGCCCGCGACCATCTACTGCGGGCGTCTGCTTCACATCCTTGATGAGTCCCAGGCCCGAGTGCAGCGGATACTCCTTACCATCAAAACGCAAATAAAGCTCCACCCCTCCCACACCCAACGCGTCGACCTGCCCATCCAACTGTGCGAACAATGCGCGCGCAGCCTTGGCGTCGCCATCCACTCCGCGACGCTCCACGCTGATGGGCTCGCCATTGAGCATGATGGTGACATGCTTGTTTCGTTTACTGCTGCCCAGGCTTACACTAATGGCTTTTTTCATGATTCTGGCTCAGAATGATGAGGGGAAAGGGATGGGGGCGCTTCGTCAATGGTTTCGTATTGGGCATCGACCACAGGCCCGTTGTTGAACGCTATTTCATCCATCTGCACCTCCCTGAAAACCTCCATGCGCTGCTTCATAAACAGGGCAAAAACAATTGCCCCCACCACAACAATGAGGAAGGAGAGGCAAATCAACGAGAAAAGAACAGAAAAGATGTGCATCGGTGTTTAATGTGTCGAGAATCTGAACCGGAAAGCGACGCCTTCGCGTCACGCATCCATTTGCCATGCGGGAACACGGTCGCTGACGCGGCGGCCACCACGGGCTTCGTAGATGATTTCCCAGTAAGGCAGCCAGACCACCGCCACCATGTCGATAGAAACATCGGCGCGGCGGGGCTTGACCTGATACGTTTCGATATCATCCAGCATGTCATCCCAGCGGGCGGCAATGTCATCAGCCTCTTGTTTGAAATCAGCCTCCATCTCGGCAATTTCATCTTCCAGCCGCTCGATTTCCCGCTCCGATTCTTCGATATCAGCTTTGGCGCGAGCAGTCATGCGACGCTTGCTCATGGCTGTAGAAATCGATTTGCGGCGACCAAAGATGCCCAGCACGCCCAGCAATGTTTCTGCGCCCGAGACCATCTCTTCTTTTTTGCGGGCCTCATACTCGATTTTATCATCAGTGAGCTCATCTTCTTCCTTTTGCAGCCGTTTTTTCAAGCGATTCAATTTAGTGGCATAGCTTTTGCGCAGCTTGTCCACCTCGGCATCCCGTTTTTCGCGGGCGACCTGAGCCAGACGCACCTTGAAATCTCGCTCCGATTCGTCGGGCTTGCTGTAAAATTTGAGCGCCCGATGATAAAGTAAAGGTAGCCGCAGCTCATGGTAAAGATAATCTGAAAAATCCTTTTGCAGACTCTTGAGCTTGCGCGCGGTGCTCAACTCGCGGGGAACTTCGCCAAAGATGGCGTTATCGGTATCCGGCCGGGCATCCAACTCATCTGGGGTGATGGCAACATCATCCGCTAAATCCCAGCGGATAACTGTGCCCAGGTCGTTGGCGTGCACCAGTTTGAAGATATCCTTGAGCTCGCTGACATCCTTGCGCCGGTCGACAAAGGCCACTTGGGCAGCCAAATAAAGGCCCGGTTCATAAACCAATTGCACATCATCAGGCCGAATGTTGCGTCCCTCCTCTTTTTCCAGCACCGCTGTGGCCCGATTGGGACTGATAGTCACCGGGAAGAAGGCTTGTTGCACGTCGGGGGGCAGGGAGGGAGGCTGAGCGCTGTAGCCTGCGGGCAAGGCTTCTTTGGCCTCGGGTGCGGGCGCATGATCACGTATGATGCCCGGGCCTGCGCTGGCAGGTACGACCGCAGCCGCGGCCGCAGCTTGTTCCTGCTGTTTGACCGGAGCCATCAATTGTCCCACTTGCTGGCGGGTTAGCGGCCCGCGCAAATAGCTCATGGCCCAGCGGGTCTGAAAGATGACCGGTTCATCTTCATGCACATTGTGCAGCAAAAAGACACGGGAGCCCAGCGAAGAGATGGTTTTCATCAGTTCGGGACGACTCATGCTGCTTTCGCCGCCGCTGGCCGAAAGGAGCCCATTGAGCAGACGCTCTTTATCACGCTCGGCCTGCAATTTGCCAATGAACCAGGTTCCGGCATTGGTCAGCCCCTTGTAATCCAGGTCGGCAGGGTTTTGCGTGGTGAGGATGACGCCCAGACCATAGGCCCGAGCCTGCTTCATCAGCGTGAGCAAAGGTTTTTTAGAGGGTGGGTTTGCGGTGGGCGGGAAGAAACCAAAGACTTCATCCATGTAAAGCAGTGCCCGCAAACTGGTCGTCCCCTTTTGTTGCCGCATCCAGGTGATGACCTGCTCCAGCAGCAGCGTTACAAAAAACATACGCTCCGGTTCGCTAAGATGAGCGATGTAAAAGATGCTGTGCCGCGGCTTGCCCGAGGGGCTGTGCAGCAGAGTGTCAATATCCATGGCATCCCCTTGCAGCCACGATTGGAAACTGGGTGCGGCCATGATGGCATTCAAATCCATGGCCAGCTCAAAGCGTTCCTTTTGCGGGAAGAAGGTATCTACATCGAAAACGCCCAGTTTGCTGATGGGGGGGCTCTGGATGGCCATGATGAGCTTGCCCATGTCCAAATCTTCGCCCTGCTTCCAGTAAAATTCAAAAATGTTGGAAAGTAGGATGTGCTCACGGCTGCGCAGGGGGTCGGCATCGATTTTGACCAGGCCCAGCAATGCACTGACCGTGCCCTGAATTTGTTCTCGCAGGGATTCTTCGTTGCCCTCCCAAGCCAGGGCGGGAGCTTTGAGCGAGGAAAGAATGGAGATGGGGAGGCCCGCATCGGAGCCGGGCGTGTAGATGCGGAATTCGGCACTTTCTTTCAGCATTTTGATGCGCTCGGGCCCTTCGCCCCACTCGGCCAGCCCTTTACGCCACACGCCTGCCATTTTAGCGGCATATTCCTCTTCGCTCATCCCCTTGCGACGGGCATCATCCACATTTACCCACGGCTGAAAATCTTTTGGCAGTAAATCGGGGAAAGTCAGCAACAAATTGGTAATATCCCCTTTCGGGTCGATGAGGATAGCAGGAACGTGATCGATGGCGGCCTCTTCCAGAATATCGACACAAAGACCGGTCTTGCCGGAGCCGGTCATGCCCACTACCACTGCATGGGTTGTCAGGTCGCGGGCGTCGTACATCACCAGCTCTTCCTGGCGCTGCCGTGCTTTGAGATCATAACTCTTGCCGATATAAAAAGCCCCAAGTTTTTCAAATGGCTGCATTAGATAAGTTGCCTCCTGACAGGAAGGGATGAAAGGAATTATTGTTACGACTAAGGTGGCCCGGCTAGAAACCACTAAGACACGAAGGCACAAAGAAAGAAAAAGTTTTGAAATGCTTGGTGTTCTTAGTGTCTTAGTGGTGATTGAAGTCAGGTACGTTAGTCGTTACAAATTATTTTGATTATCGGTCACGAAGATCCTAAGCTTTTCTTTCTGTGTGCGGTTGTCTCTTCGTGCCCTTTGTAGTCAATCAGAGAACGAGTGTCGTTATGATTATTGTATCCTAAACCGCGAATTTGCAAAACCTTGCTGTGGGTCATGGACGCATTGTCATAAAAAAAGCGCAACCAAATGGCTGCGCTTTGAGGAATCGTTGTGGAGAGAATCAAGCAACGGTGATGCTTTCATCCAGATAGACATCCTGAATGGCATGCAGCAGCGCAACACCCTCTTCCATGGGCTTTTGGAAAGCTTTGCGCCCGGAAATCAGGCCCATGCCGCCACCACGCTTGTTGATAACCGCGGTGCGCACAGCTTGTGCCAAATCGTTTTCGCCCGAGGCGCCACCCGAGTTGATGAGCCCGATGCGCCCCATGTAGCAATTGGCCACCTGCCAGCGCACCAGATCTACCGGATGATCGCTGGTGAGTTGGCTGTAAACCAGGGGATGCGTGCGCCCGAAGCCGATAGCGGTGTAGCCGCCATTGTTGGTGGCTTGTTTCTGCTTGATGATATCAGCCTCGATGGTGGCAGCCAGGTGATTGGCCTGACCGGTCAAATCGGCTGAACTGTGGTAATCCACACCATCCTTTTTGAATGCGCTGTTGCGCAGATAAGACCATAGCACTGTGACCATGCCCAGCTCGTGCGCCCGGGCAAAAGCCTCGCTCACTTCCATAATCTGGCGGCGAGAATCCTCGGAGCCATAATAAATGGTGGCGCCAATGGCAACCGCGCCCAGCTCAAAAGCCTGCTCCACCGATGCAAACAGGGTTTGATCATATTTGGCGGGATAGGTTAGCAATTCGTTATGATTGATTTTGACCAGGAAGGGAATTTTGTGTGCATACTTGCGGGAGACCGCCCCCAGCACCCCCAAAGTTGAGGCCACAGCGTTGCAGCCTCCCTCGATAGCCAATTCGACGATGCTGGCGGGATCAAAATAAATGGGGTTGGGGGCAAACGAGGCTGCACCCGAATGCTCGACGCCCTGATCCACCGGCAAAATAGAGACATAGCCTGTGCCCCCCAGGCGACCGTGGTTCAAAATGGTCTGCATGTTGCGCAAAACCGAAACAGGACGATCCATGGGGGCCATCAGCCGGTCCACATAGTCTGGCCCGGGCGCATGAATCATTGCTTTGGGGATGCCGGTGCAGGTGTGCGTCAGCAAACTTTCCGCCTCATCGCCCAGCAGGTTCACAATCATTTCATTACTCATTTGCATAAACTCCTTTTGTTGCAACGTCTTTTGGGGAGAGTAACTGTAGTTGTCCATCTAACCCTTTGCCACAAAGACTCGCAGGTTTCGTTCTGGCGTGTCCTTTGTAACTTATGGGGAAGATGCGAATAGTTACCTTTGAAAAACGATACAGTTTTTGGCAAAACCGGCATCGCTTTATTTTTATGGTTAAACGCCAAGTTCTTTACGTTTTATGCTGGATGCGGGGTTTGCAAATGCTGCATTTTTAGCTTGCAGCAAAAACTTCAAGCAAAGACCTGTGTCGTTACGATAAGTGTATCATTTCCAGTCAAAAGCTGGCAAAACCATAGCCAACCCTGCTCGCCCGCCCGCGCATCATGCGCCCGCACGCAAGGAACATTACGCAGCCACTTCCTGTGGCACTTCATCCAGCTTGCGGGTGCGCCCGGCCAACCAAAGGAAGATGAGTGCAGAGAGCGAGGCCAGGATGAAAGCAGCATACCAAACCCAGTTGGGCTTGCCATAATCCATGATCATGCCTGCCAGCAGCGGGCCCACAGCAATGGGCAGCGCCCAGCTAAACCCGAACACCGCCATGTAGCGCCCCCGCATTCGCTCGGGCGCCAGCAGCGCCACCACCGACTGCGCCACCGGCACGACCAGCATTTCACCAAGGGTGATAACCAGCATGGCCAGCACAAAATTGCGGTAACCCTGCACCAGTCCATACATGCCAAATCCCACCGCATACAAAAATGTGCCCGCAGCAATTAGATGCAGCGAACGGAATCGGCGAGTAGAACGTGTGACCAAAAATTGGAACAAAACCACCGTGAGCGCATTCAGGCTAATAAGATAGCCATAGTACTGCGTGGGCAAGTGCCGCACATCCCGCAAAAAGACTGCCAGCGTGGTATTCATTTGCATGTAAACCAACACCTCGAAAATAGATGCCACGATGAAAACCATAAAAACCTTGTCCCGTAGCGCCACCTTGTAACCTAAAAGGGTCTCCTTGAAATTCTCATCAGGCTCATCCTCCTTTTGGGTGGGCAGTGTTTCGTTGATGAGCAAAGCAAAGATGATGGCGGTAATGCCGCTGGCCACAAAATCGCTGATGAAGAGCAATTGATACGATCGGGCAGCCATAAATCCGCCAATGGCCGGGCCCAAAGTCATGGCCAGATTGGTAACAATGCGCATCAGACTGTATCCCTCGGCCCGCTGTTTCGGCTCCAACAAATCGGCCACCATGGCCTGGCGGGCAGGATCGCCCATGTTGGCAAAAAGCCCCACCAGCACCGACGCCACAAAAAAGAAGTAGATATGCCGGGCAAACCCCATCATCAATGTCACCGTTGCGCTAATCACCAGCCCGAAAATAATCATACGCTTACGCCCGAAACGGTCCGAAAGCGCGCCGCCAAAAGCACTGCCGGCAATGGCCGAGATGGAAAAAATGCCAAAAATAATCCCTACCGTGGTCATTCCCACCCCAAACTTGGCGGTGATGTATAAGGTAAAGAAGGGAAACAGCAAAGCTCCTCCCACCCGGTCAATAAAGCTGACTAGCAGCAATAACCAAAATTGTTGCGGATAGTCGTGGATAAGTTGTTTGAGACGTGAGATTGTGGGCATGGACAATGACTGAAATAAAGGTTACGACTAAGGTAGCCCGGCTGGAAACCACGAAGACACGAAGAAAAGAAAAAGCTTTGAAATGCTTGGTGTTCTTAGTGTCTTTGCGCCTTTGTGGTGATTGTAGGCGGGTACGTTAGTCGTTACAAATAAAGACAGGTGCGCAATTACCGGCAGCCAATGAAAAGGACAGGAGACCGCG
>CAZMDD010000141.1:0-22382 GCA_964565065.1 uncultured Caldilineales bacterium
TATTACGATAACGATTACGGCCCGCGCCCCAACCATACTTCGGGGCCACGCCCTCCCGGACACGCCAGCCCTGCGCCCCAGGGACAGGGCGGCAGCTCGCCCACCCCCGGCGACGCCAGCAGCAGCATGAGCCGGGGACTGGCGGGCATGAGTACAGGCCTGTCCTCCATGCTCGCCTCGGCTTCCAGCACCCTCTCCAGTCGCCCGCAGTCGTCCAGCGGCGGCAGCGGCGGCTGGTCGGGCGGCGGCTGGAGCGGTGGCGGCGGCTTCGGCGGCGGTGGCGGCGGCGGTGGCGGCGGCGGCTTCGGATAGAAATCGCACCGCCAACCGTGAACCGTGAACCATCAACCGTGCCTCCCACCCCATCCCTCATTCCTCATTCGGTTATGACCATGAAAAGCACAGGACGCATTGCAGGCATTATCCTCATCGCCATCGCCATCCTCATCTGCCTGGGATCAGGCGCTCTGTTTGGCGTACAGCTATTCAGCGAATCCGCCGCCACCATCGGCGGCCAAACCCTGGGATTCATCCTCGTCTTCATCTTCATCGTACTGCCGCTGGCCGCGGTGGGCGCGTATCTGCTGTGGCATGGCAAGCAGGAAGAGGCCCGTATGAGCCGGGCGCAGATGGAGCGCACCATCCTCAACATGGTGCTCACTCAGGGCAAAGTCCGGCTCAGCGACATCGCCATCGAGCTCAACATCCCCAGAGAGCAGGCCGAGGACCTGGTGCGAGACCTGGTGGGCAAAGACCTGTTCTCGGGCGCTGTGAACTGGAAAGATGGCATCCTCTACTCGAAGGAAGCCTCTGAACTCAAAGCGGACCAGCGCTGCCCCAATTGCGGGGCCAAGCTAGAGCTGGCGGGCAAGGGACTCGTGGTTTGCCCCTATTGCGGCACAGAAATTTTTCTTCACAAAGACTGACATTTCTTCACCCCAGGAGGTTTTATGAAAGACATCATCAATCGAGTCACGCAGACCGCCCAATCGGGCATCGACTCGGCCAGCTCCATTTTCTCTGAACTCCCCCTCATCGGCGATTACCAGGACAAGGAGCGGCGGCGGGAAGCAGACCGCAAACTGCGGGAGAGCATCGCCGTCTCCCTGGAATCGGCCCGCAAACGCGTCGTCGAGATCGAACGCTCTCTGCTGAACAAGGGGAAGCTTCCAGACCTGCCCCGAGTGGACATGGCCGCCACCAAACTGCAAAACCTGATCGACCGCATCAGAACAGCTCCCAGCGGCTATGCGGGCTTCTTCGCCGCGGAAAAAATCCAGGAGCCGGAGCTGGAGAAGCTTCGGCAATTCGATGAGCGCATCGCGGCCAGCGTGCCCGCCATCGACGAAGATATCGAGCGGCTGGAGCAGGCGGTGGAAGCAGGTGAGGACTACGCACCAGCGCTGAAAGACCTGCTCAACAATCTGGGCGAGCTCGACGAACGCATGGATCATCGCAAGGAGGCCATCCGGGCGGCAGGAGAGGAAACCGCAGCGCTGTCCGAAACCTCCGCCGTCGTCGATGAAGAAGACGAAGCGCTGAACGAGGAGAACACCGTCAGCGAATGAGGGCCAGGCAAGGCGCTTCAGCGCCTTTCACCAGCCGACTTGAGTCGGGCTTTCCGGCCCGCAGACAGAGGCCAATCCGGCATGGTCGTCAGCATAACCGTCCCAGCCCTGGAGCCCTCTCAGCCGACAACTGATATCGAAAAACATTCCACCTTATTTCCCAAGGAGCGATACCATGGTACGAATTTTTGACATCATCCAGGCCCCAGACATGCGCGGCGACGACCTGGTGCTGCGCGTGCCCCAGACCGGTTGGGGCGACATCCGCCTGGGCTCGCAGCTCGTCGTGGGC
The DNA here is from genome assembly GCA_964565065.1 of uncultured Caldilineales bacterium. Classification (GTDB taxonomy): domain Bacteria; phylum Chloroflexota; class Anaerolineae; order J102; family J102; genus M2005. The sequence continues at coordinate 1,861 of CAZMDD010000141.1, forward strand.
GAGAGCCAAAACGCAGTCTTCTTCCGCGATGGCAAGGCCCTGGACACCTTCGGGCCCGGGCGCCACACCCTGACCACCGCCAACATCCCCCTGCTCATCAACCTGCTAGGCATGGCCTTCGACGGCGAATCCCCCTTCAAGGCCTCGGTCTACTTCGTCAACATGATTGACATGCTGGACCAGAAATGGGGCACCACCCAGCCCATCGCCCTGAGAGACCCCGACCTGGGCATGGTGCGGCTGCGGGCCTTTGGCGCATACTCCTTCAAAGTGGCGGACGCCCAGCGTTTCGTCGCCCAGATCGTAGGTCAGCGAGGGCTGTACAGCACCAGCGAGATCACCAACTGGCTGCGCGGACAGATCGTCTCCGCCCTGACAGACCTGCTGGGCGAGACCAAAGCGGGCCTGTTCGACCTGCCCTCCCTGATGGAGGAGCTGGGCGTGGCTCTGAAGGCCAAAATGTCCGAGCGCTTCGAGCAGGTGGGATTGCAATTGAAGCAGATCTTTATCGAGTCCATCAGCGCGCCCGAAGAAACGCTGAAAGCCATCGATGAACGGGCAGCGATGGGCGCGATCGGCGATATGCAGAAGTATCTGCAATTCAAGGCGGCCCTGGCCATGGGCGACGCGGCCAAAGCTTCGGGCGAAGGAGGCGGCGGCATGAGCGAAGGCCTGGGCCTGGGCGCTGGCATCGGCATGGGAGCGGGCCTGGGCGGCATGATCGCCCAAGCCATGGCGGGCGCACAGCAGCCCCAACAGCCCCAGCAACCCCAACAGGCCGCGGCTCCGGCCACCCCCACCACCAAAGCCGAAATCCAGGCCATGCTGGATAATCTGGACATGCGGCTGGCCAACGGCGAGATCAGCGAATCCCTCTACGAAAAGCTGACAACCAAATGGCAAAAACGCCTGGACGAAATGGAGTAACGCCCGTTTCTCTGCTACAATGAAGGATGCAACGGCTTTGAGCTCTTGCATCCTTTTTCATTGAAACAGGCTTGCTGCGGGCGTGTCCGCGCCGATACCGATAAAAATGGCAGGTGGCGCTGCGGAGTTGACTTGCCACCTGCAAACCTGCTTGCCTTTGCTTCTTTCTTTGCGCCCTTGCGCCTTTGCGTGAGACACTTTTGCCTTTTTCATTTTGAATTTTACCTTCTCAAAGCAGGAGTTTTTTATGAGCAGTGATTTTGAAACCAAACTACAAAAATACGCCGAGCTGGTGATCAAGGTGGGCGTCAACATCCAGCCGGGCCAGGAGCTAATGCTGCGAGTGCCCATCGACGCCGCGCCGCTGGCCCGCAAGCTGGCCATCGAAGCCTACAAGGCGGGCTCAAAATACGTCAATGTCTTCTACGGCGACGACGAGCAAACCCTCATCCGCTACCAATACGCGCCGCGCGACAGCTTCGACTACTTCCCCGACTGGTACGCCGAAGCAGCGCTCAGATTCGCCCAAAACGGCGACGCCATCCTCTCGGTGTACGCCTCGGACCCGGACCTGCTCAAAGATCAGGACCCCGAACTCATCAGCGCCTCGCGCAAGGCCGCAGCCCAAAAAATGCGTCCCTTCTCCGAGCTGCTGGGCAAAGATTACGCGCCTTGGACCGTCATCGCCGCATCGGTGCCCGGCTGGGCCAACAAAGTCTTCGCCCATCTGCCCGAAACAGAACGCGTGCCCGCCCTGTGGAACGCCATCTTCAAAATCTGCCGGGTGGATACCCCAGATCCGGTGGCGGCCTGGCGCGAACACACCGACAATCTGGTCAAGCGCAGCGCCTACATGACCGAAAAGCAGTACGTGGCTCTGAAATACACCGCACCGGGCGCCGATCTCACCCTGGGGCTGCCCGAAAATCATGTGTGGATGGGCGGCTATGGCAAGACCCCCAAAGGCAACGCCTTCACCGCCAACATCCCCACCGAGGAGATCTTCACCCTCCCCCACAAGGATCGGGTGAACGGCACAGTGCGGGCCACCCTGCCCCTGAGCCTGCACGGCAACCTGGTGGAGGACTTCTGGTTCCGTTTCGAGGATGGCAAAGTGGTGGAGGTCCACGCCGCAAAAGGCGAAGAAGTGCTGAAAAAGCTACTGGAGACCGATGAGGGCGCAGTGCGCTTGGGCGAAGTGGCGCTGGTTCCCCAAAGCTCCCCCATCGCCCAGACCGGCATCCTCTTCTACAACACCCTCTACGACGAAAACGCATCCTGCCATCTGGCCCTGGGACGGGCCTACCGCACCAGTCTCAAGGGCGGCGAAGACATGAGCGAGGAGGACTTCGGCGCCGCGGGCGGCAACGACAGCCTCATCCATGTGGACTTCATGATGGGCTCCGACGAGATGGACATCGACGGCATCCTGCCCGATGGCAGCGCCGAACCCATCTTCCGCGGGGGCGAATGGGCCTTCGAAGTCTAAGTAGTTGATGATATGAATTTGAAATAAACTTTGGAGATGTTTCCAACTCATCAGACGAAGATAGACGAAAAGACGAAGGTGGACGAAGCGAACCATCGTCTATGTTCGTCAAAATGCGTCCATGTTCGTCAAAATGCGTAGTCGCTTTCCTCAAATTTCAAATGCGTAGCTACAGATTGAAGGTCTGTGCAGATCTTCAATCTCTTTGTTTGGAGGGGATGAAGCGCCCCCATCCCCTCATCCCCACTAATTCGCCATTCCGCACAACCGCCTGCCCCCGCACAATGGTATCCCGCACGCGGCCGACGACCTCCATGCCCTTGTAGGGCGTGAAGCCCCCAATGGTGGCCTGCTCGCCATCGGTGATGACCTCCTCGCCCTCGGGATCATAGATGACGATATCCGCGTCCAGGCCCGGACGCAGTGCGCCCTTGCGATGGTCCAACCGGAAGATGCGGGCGGGATTGGCGCTCATCACCCGCACCAGATCGGACCAGGAAAGGCGTCCGGGCATGACGCCGTAGGTGACCATGAGGGGCAGCGCTGTTTGCAGACCGGGCAGCCCCCCCGGCGTCTGGGTAAAAGGCAGTTGCGGAGACGTGGCGCTCACATCCAGCCGTTGCAAATCCTGGATGTGATTCATGGCCAGCTCGGGTAACTCAGGAGATCGGGCGAAGGCAGCGATTTCGGCCTGCTGCACCTGCTCCAGCGGAATGTTCAGATAATGAGCGGTCTCGGCCTGAGTGCGGGGACGACCATCGAAGAAGCCGAAGCGAGTGATGACGACATCCCGCTCCAGAGGGCTGAGCGCGGCCAGGGCCTGTTGCGTGGCCGGATCTTGCAAAGGCCGTAGGCCCAGCTTCTGCGCCTGCGTATAATCACAATGATCGGTGCCCAAGGCCTGCACCGCGCCCGTGGCCAGCAATTGCCACAGATGCGCTGGCTGATAGGAATCCCGCAGGGGCGGCTGCATGATGTACCGCCAGGCGTCAGCGTCCGCATAGCGGGTTTCATTCATCAATAGATATTGCGGACAGGTCTCGGACCAAACTCGCTGGCCCCGCGCTCGGGCCTGAGCAATGAGCTCAGCCGTGCGGCCCATGGAGTTGTGTACAATGTAGAGCTCGGCCCGGGCGGCGTCGGCCAGGAAGAGTACGCGATGGGCAGCCTCAACCTCGGCAAAACCGGGGCGAGCCTTGCCATGATAGCTGAGAGCAGTCTGGCCTGCGGCAGCGAGCCGCTGGGTAGCATCGCTGACGATGGCGTCATTCTCCGCGTGCACCATCACCACCAGATCGGCTTTGGCCGCGGCTCGCATGGAGCGCAGCAGTTCGGCATCATTTTGATAGTAGTTGGGACGATAGGTGGTGTAGATTTTGATGGCGCTGACGCCCGATTCTCGCAAGTCCCCCATCCACGCGTCCAACTCCTCATCCTCATCAGGCAAGACAGTGAGCATACAGTGCAGGGCGTAATCGATGTAGGGAGGATGGGGCGTTTGAGGTTCAGCCGACGCCAACTGATCAAGATCGACAGTCTCCAACCCCAGCACCTCGCGATGCCGAGCTGCAACGCCCTCCTTCGCTGTCTGATACGGAAACTGGGTGGCGAAGTCGATGACCGTGGTCACGCCGCCCAGAGCGGCCGTGGCCGTACCCCTCTCCCAATCATCTGCGGTGCGAAACACGCCCGTATCGAGCTGGATGTGAACGTGGGGATCGATGACGCCCGGCAGCACATAGCAACCCGAAGCGTCAATGATTTCGGCATCCTCTGGTGCGATCAGATTATGACCGATAGCTGCAATGCGTTCCTCTTGCACCAGAATGTCGGCGGAAAAGGTCTCTGTTTCGGTGACAAGTGTGCCATTTTGGATAAGGATGCTCATGGGATTAGCCTTGTTTTTCGAGGACGATGAAGTGAGAGATGCCCAAGGCCCGCAAAGGCGTTTTCTCGAGCCAGCGGGTGATGCCGCGCACGCTTTTGCCCAGCGCGGCCTGGCGGGCGATGATGTTATCGTAGCCGGGATAAATCTGCGTCCAGTGGATGACGCGCAGGGGCAAGGGGGCGAACAAGCGCTGTAAATCTTTTTTGCGATAGGCCCGCACATGGGGCGCGAGCTGGTTGCGCCAGCGGTCGGGCAGGTAATTGATGAGGGGCGTGTTGCCGAAGTGATAGTCGCCCTTCCAGTAGTGCCCGTGGGTCTCGAAAAAATAGAGGCGATTGGGCACGAAGATGACGGCCCGCCCGCCAGGCTTCAGCACTCGCGCCATCTCGGCCACGGCCGCGGCGTCATCCCGCACATGTTCCAGCACCTCGTGCGAGAGGATGGTGTCGAACGTGTTCGCGAGGAATGGAAGATGTTCGCCCACGCCCACCACGCAGTGCTGGGTGTGCCGGTGTGCTTCCACCATGCTGGGATAATCGATGTCCAGTGAGATGACGGTGGCGCCTGCTTCTTCCAGATGACGGCTGTACATCCCCACGCCTGCGCCATCCACCAGCACCTGCGCGCCCTCGATGCGGGCCCAGCGCTGAATCATGGCGAAGCGACGTTGTTGGCCTGCGCGCCACACATAGGAGGGATGGCCCAGAGCTGCGGCTTTATCCAGATCGCGACGGATGTCATCGGTGTTAGTCATTGTCGAAATGCCATTCCTGTTTGTGGCCAAAGCCCAGACGGTTGTCGATGAGACGAATCCAGCGGGGCGTGATCTCGTAGAAACGGACAGATTTCAGCGTCCGGGCCAGCACTTCGGTGCGGGCGATAAAGGGAAATCGGGCCAGGTAGATTGCCCGGGCCGCATCCTCTGCGGGCCCGGCCCAGCCGTGCATCTGCAAACCGGTGATGCGCTGCCAGTCCTGGCCGTCGGCGTGGATGGTGACAGCCACGGCCGCGCCTTTGCCGATGTGGCGGGCGTGGAGGGTGTCGGGCTCGGAGAGGAAGATGAGGCGCAGCTCGGGCGTGAATGCGTAAAAGAGCGCAGCCGCGTGGGGCTGTCCATCCGCGCCGGCAGTGGCCAGGGTGAGGGTGTTGTGCGCGGCGAGGAAGTCGATAACGGGGCGAGGGGAGGACATAGGAAAAAATGGCCAATATCAAGCGGTTTCGGGATGATAAACCTTCACATCCCGCTCGATAGCGTCGCCCAACCTCTCCGTCGCCACATCCAGATCATAATCCATTTGCAATCCCAACCAAAATTGCGGCGTTGTATCGAAAAATCTTGCCAGGCGCAAAGCTGTGTCGGGCGTGATCCGGCGTTTGCCCTGGACGATCTCGTTGATGCGGCGGGCGGGTACGCGGATCGCCAAAGCCAATTGATTTTGGCTGAGCCCCATGGGCTTCAAAAATTCTTCCAGAAGCACTTCGCCGGGATGGATTGGAGTTAATTTTTCCTGGTTCATAATCAAACCTCAGTGATAATCGACGATTTCTACATCGTAGACGTCGCCATCATGCCACTCAAAGCAAATACGCCATTGATCATTGATACGAATGCTGTACTGCCCGGCTCTATCGCCAGACAATTTCTCCAGCCGATTAGATGGAGGGGCCAACAGGTCTCGCAACGTACGAGAATTGTTGAGCATTCGCAACTTGCGCAAAGCGACATGTTGAATATCTGGCGGAAGCCTGCGGGAGCGCCGACGGTTGTAAATTTTTTCCGTCTCCTTATCGCGAAAGCTTTTGATCATTTCCGATTTATTTTATAACGCCACACGTTAAACGTCAAGCAGCCAAGGATCACAGGGGCGTTTCGAAATGGGGCAGTCGCTCGATCCAGATTGACAGAGTTTATGGAGACGGCGAGTCACAGACTCGCCTGAACACATTTTTGTTCTCTAGCCGGGTCTGTGACCCGGCGACGTTGAGAAATTGACCCTAAATTGAGCCGCACCTCATTCACACTTCAGCCCGACGTTATCTTTTTACGCCGCGCCACTCCTCGTAAGCGTCGTTTTCGATGCCGATGCGGGCCAACATGCGCCCGGCGGTATTGGTCACCATCTCATCCAGTGTTTGCGGGCGGGCGTAGAATGCGGGAGCGGGCGGGAAGATGATGGCTCCCATCTCTGCGGCCTGGGTCATCAGACGCAGATGCCCGAGATGCAAGGGGGTCTCCCGCACCATGAGCAGCAGCGGGCGGCCCTCCTTGAGTTGCACATCTGCGGCGCGGGCCATGAGGTTATCGGCATAGCTGTGGGCGATGGCGCTGAGGGTTTTGATGGAGCAGGGCGCCACCATCATGCCGTGGGCCGCGAAGGAGCCGGAGGCGATGGCCGCGCCGATGTCGCCCGGGCGATAGACCACGTCGGCCAGGGCCTCCACCTGGGCGGGCGTGAAGTCGGTCTCGTGGGCCAGGGTGATGCGCGCGGCCTGGGAGAGCACCAGGTGGGTTTCGATGTCGGGGTTCCGGGCCAGCAGTTGCAACAGGCGAATGCCGTAAATCTGGCCCGATGCGCCGCTCATGGCGATGATGAGACGTTTCATATCTGATTGTGTCTTGTCAAAAATTGGGGTTGTCATGCACCTTTTTCTAGATTCAAGACCGAAGACCGGGGACGGTGGACCGAATGATCCGTCTTCCGTCTCCTGTCCCCGGTCATTTAGCCGCTAGACCTCACCCACGTGCAGGGCCATGGTTCCCAGCATGAGCGTGCGCCAGGTGACGTTTTTCAATCCCGCCGAACGCATGATTTCGGCCAGCGCGGGCGGGCGTGGAAATTGCAGGGTGGAGTGGGGCAGGTAGGTGTAGGCCTCCTTGTTGCTGCTGAAGAAGGCGGAGATGCGGGGCACGAGATTGAAGAAGTAGAGATGGAAGATGTCCCGCCAGATGGGCGTGGCGGGCCGGGTGATTTCCAGGCAGACCACACGCCCGCCCGGGCGCACGACCCGACATTGCTCGGCAAACGCGGCCGCCACATCGGTGACGTTGCGCATGAGAAACCCGGAGCAGGCGGCATCGAAGCTGTTGTCGGCAAAGGGCAGGTGCAGGGCGTCGGCCTCGACAAAGGGGATGCGCCCCGTTTTGTCCTTTTCCTGGCCAATGCGCATCATCTCATGGGTGAAATCGGTTCCCACCACACGGGCGTCGGCATGTTGGCGCAGGGCCTCCAGGGCGATGTCAGCGGTGCCGGTGGCCACATCCAGCAGGCTGCCACCGGGCGGAAGCTGACATGCTTCCACTACCAGCCGCCGCCAGCGCTGATCCTGACCCAGGGTCATCAGCCGGTTCATGCGGTCGTAGCGCCGGGCCGCGTCCGCGAACATGTTGCGCACAAAGGTGGGTTTTTCTTCCAAAGTGGGGAGAGGTGAATGATGGGACATGGTGAGATTATAGCCTGCCGCGGGCCTGGACACAAACAACGCAGGGCGCGGGCGGGGGCGCAGGCATCATGCGTGGGCGGGCGCTGGAAGGCTTTTTCGTTATCTACATTCACTCAGCACACAGCCCGCTGATTATCACCGCACTAACGCCCATGGCAGGTGCATCTGACACCAAATGGGCAGCAACCCAGAGGCGGCTTGTCAGCATGTCAGATTAACGTCATGGGAATGTCAGGCTGGGGTCTGGCATTTTTGGTCAAAGATGGTATGATAGGGGTAGACGCTTCACTTCCCGCATTTGCCAACAGGAGACATGACGATGCACACCGACATTTATTTTTGGGGATGGATGATCCTGGCATTGCTTTTCTTTGCCGGGGAACTGCTCACGGCTGGATTTTTCCTGGTCGCATTTGGTGTTGGTGCTGCTGTTGCCGGCATCGCTGCGCTACTGGGATTAAATATGGCCTGGCAATTATTGCTATTCAGTGTTCTTTCATTGCTGGTGGTCTTTTCGCTGCGAGGATTCGCTGACAAAATCACACCCGCCTCATCTGACACCTCGGTTGGCATCGATCGGGTTCTGGGCCAAGAGGCTATTGTCATCGAAAAAATCGATAGCATCGCAAGCTCAGGGCTTGTGCGAGTCAATGCCGAAAAATGGCGGGCGTTGCCAGAGAATCCGGGACAAGTGATCCCGGCAGGCACAGTTGTGGAAGTTCTCAAAGTAGAAGGCACACGCCTGGTAGTTCGTCCCATCCAACAAAATTCCTGACCATATCATTTTTCTCAGCCTAACCTGAATGGAGGTATAACATGGGCGCATCTTTAGCTGTTATGTTCTTTATGTTCCTGGCACTATTCATTTTGCTTATTGCCAGCAGAAGTATCCGCATCGTTTCACCATACGAAAAAGGTGTTGTCGAGCGGCTGGGACGCTATGTTCGTACAGCGCAGCCTGGCCTTACCGTCATCGTGCCATTTATCGACAAGCTGCGTAAGGTGGATATGCGTGAACAGGTGGTAGACGTGCCTCCGCAAGAGGTGATTACCAAGGATAATGTTGTGGTGACTGTGGATGCCATTGTCTTTTACGAAGCTACAGACCCCGTCAAACTGGTTTACAATGTTGCCAACTTTTTCCTGGCCGCCACCAAGCTGGCCCAAACCAGCCTTCGTAACGTCATCGGCGAGATGGAGCTGGATGAGGCATTGACCTCCCGCGAGATTATCAACAACAAGCTACGCGAAGTGCTGGATGATGCCACCGATAAATGGGGCGTTCGCGTGGTGCGGGTGGAGCTCAAGCGCATTGACCCACCGGCAGATGTGACACAAGCCATGCACCGCCAGATGAAAGCTGAGCGCGAAAAGCGGGCCAACATTCTGGAAGCGGAAGGGTTCCGGCAGGCTAAAATTCTGGAAGCGGAAGGTCAACGACAGTCCAAGATTTTACGGGCCGAGGGTGATGCCGAAGCGGTACGCCGCATTGCCGAAGCAGAACGTTTCAAGCTGGAGAAGGAAGCCCAAGGCCAAGCTGTGGCTGTCCAGCAGGTGTTCGATGCTATCAAGGCTGCACAGCCTGATGACAAGCTGATTGCAATTCGGTATTTGGATGCACTGAAACAGATGTCTGATGGCCAGGCCACCAAGATTTATCTGCCCTACGAGGCTTCGGGCGTGTTGGGAGCCCTGGCAGGCATTGGCGATTTGTTCCAGGACAAAAAATCTGAGGACGCTGCGTAACCCATCCTCGCCCGCACGAGCGCATTATGCGCCCGCACGAGCAACTCTGTGTGCGATGTACTCCTGTGCATCGCACACTTTTTTATGGCTACAATGAGTGGTAAGCCGGGGCAACAATGGGGGCGCTTTTATCTTTTGGCCGGGCGGATTACGAATCCGCCCTGGGGAGCCCCGCTTCGGAGCCGGATTCGCAATCCGGCGGATTTTACAATGCCTGCCGTAACGACTAACGTACCCGACTTCAATCACCACAAAGACACAAAGACACTAAGAACACCAAGCATTTCAAAACTTTTTCTTTCTTTGTGCCTTTGTGGCTTCGTGTCTTAGTGGTTTCTAGCCGGGCTACCTTAGTAGTAACTGCCTGCCTCAATTTTGAAACGCACCCGGCAACAATGGTTTTCTTGACTGAGAAGAAAGAGTACGCTACGATTAGGACATGAAACCTTCAGCGCACGAGCCCCCCACTTATCCCAAACCATCGGTCACGGTGGATGTGGTTATTTTTTCCTTCATCCGTGGCGAGTTGTGCGCGTTGCTCATCAAACGCAACCATGAACCCTTTGCGGAACAATGGGCGCTACCTGGCGGCTTTGTGCAGCAAAATGAAAAGCTGGAGACTGCCGCGGCCCGCGAACTCAGCGAAGAAACAGGGTTAAGCAACATTTATCTGGAACAGCTTTATACCTTTGGCGACCCGGGCCGCGACCCGCGTGGCTGGACTATCAGCGTTGCTTATTTTGCCATTGTGGGGGCAGACCAAACAAGCGCGGTGCAAGCAGGAGATGATGCGGGGGATGCAGATTGGTTCAATGTCTATGCGTTACCCAAACTGGCTTTTGATCATGCCCGCATCGTAAACTATGCGTTGCAGCGTCTGCGTTACAAGCTGGAATACACAGGATTGGGCTTTTTGCTGCTGCCCAAAGAATTCACCCTGAGTCAGCTTCAGAACGTTTATGAAATTGTCCTGCAAGAAAAGCTGGACAAGCGTAATTTTCGTAAAAAGATTTTAGGGCTGGCCATTGTCGAGGAGACCGGACGGCTCAGGCATGGTGATCACCGCCCGGCTAAACTTTACCGTTTCACTGCCGCAGCTATCGAGCTGGAAAAAGCCCGCCGCCGTTTTCCGTAAGCCTGGCGTTCTATCCATTGCCGCCCCCTCCCCGGCCCGCGCCGTGCGCCAACCTTGAAGCTTCAACCAGCAACCCTGCCAAATATCCAATTTTCAGAGCAAGCTGATCTGGCTCATGGTCAGGCAGCGGGCCCGATGTCATAATAAAATCAGAAACTGGTCGCATATCATTTCCGCTCAAAAGATGGAGAGAAATATCATGTACCAACGCATTCTGGTTCCATTGGATGGTTCTAAGCTGGCAGAGCAGGCCATTCCCTACGCCACCGAGCTGTGCAAAGGCTCGACCGAAGTTACCCTGTTTCAGGTAGTTCATTTTCCGCTGCCCCTGGCTGCACCCGATGTGGGCATCAGCACACCCATTCCCAGCATGGATGAACGCCTGAAAGAGGCCCGAAGTTACCTGGAAGGCATTGCCGCCCGCTTGCGTCAGGATGGCGTACAGGTCAAAACCGCCACCATCGAGCGCGATGTGGTGGCCGATGCCATCATCTCTCATGCTGCCCGGCACAACTGCGATCTCATCGCCATGACGACCCACGGGCGCAGCGGATTTAGCCGTCTGCTTTTTGGCAGCGTGGCTGAATCGGTGGTACGAGATGCCCCCTGCCCGGTGCTGCTCATTCGTAGCAACAAGCAAGAAACCTCATCGTAAGTCACGCCTCTCCCACAATCTTTACAAAACGTCAAGCGTCAGACCCTGATGTTTGGCGTTTTGCTTGGCTGGCAGCCAGCACATCCTTCAAACGTACAGCACTCATCTCAAACGCTAATCAACTATGAATTATCGCAAATTGGGCCGCACGGGCCTGAAAGTTTCCAGCATCTGTCTGGGAGCTATGCAATGGGGCTGGACCGCGGACAAAGCGCAATCCTTTGTGGTGATGGATGCGTTCATGGATGCGGGCGGCAACTTCATCGACACTGCCGACATTTATTCCCGGTGGGTCGAAGGCAATCCTGGAGGCGTTTCCGAGCGCATCATCGGCGAATGGATGCACCAACGCAAGAATCGCCACCGAGTGGTGCTGGCCACCAAGGTGCGCGGTCGCATGTGGGAAGGCCCCAATGGCGAAGGCTTGAGCCGCAAACACATCATGCACGCCGTAGAAGAGAGCCTGCGCCGCCTGCAAACCGATTACATCGACCTCTACCAAATTCATTGGGATGATTTCGAGACACCCATCCATGAAACTTTGCAGGCGTTGGATGACTTGGTGCGGCAGGGCAAAGTGCGTTACATTGGCGCCTCTAACCTTAGCGCCTGGCGGTTGATGAAAGCGCTCTGCATCAGCGACAAGTACGCACTGGCCCGCTACGATAGCTTGCAACCGCATTACAGCTTGGCCCATCGTACCGAATTCGAGCGAGAACTCAAGCCCTTGTGCGAAAGTGAATCTATCGGCGTCATTCCCTACAGCCCGCTGGCCGGAGGCTTTTTAACGGGAAAATATCATCTCGACTCGCCCCCGCCCGATTCTGCCCGGCAGGAGAGTGTCAAGAGCAAGTATTTTAACGAATATGGCTGGCGAGTATTGGCAGCGGTGGAGCGCATCGCTGATGCCCGGGGCGTGCAACCGTTACAAATCGCACTGGCTTGGCTGCTCAACCAGCCAGTTATCAGCGCACCCATTATTGGTGCCAATTCCATCGAGCAACTTATGCCCAGCCTGGAGGCGGTGGAAATCATCCTCAGCCACCAGGAGATGACCTTGCTGGATGAAGCCAGCCGTACGGAGGGAAAATAATGAGTAAACTTTGGGGGGGCCGCTTTCAGCAGAGCATCGATGCCAACATGGATCGCTTCAACAAATCTATCAGCTTTGATGCCCGACTGTGGCAGGTTGACATTTTGGCTTCGCAGGCCTATGCCCATGCTATTTGTCAGGCGGGCGTGCTTTCCGAAGAGGAGCGAAATCAAATTATCGATGGGCTGGAGCAGGTGGCCGAGGAGTGGCAGGCTGGCAGTTTTCAGCTTGAGCCGGGAGATGAGGATATTCACACCGCGGTGGAACGACGTTTGACCGAACTTATCGGGCCGGTGGCGGGCAAGCTGCACACAGGTCGTAGCCGCAACGACCAGGTAGCTACCGATTTACGGCTATACACGCTGGAACACATCGATGCGCTGGCCGCACAGCTTTCGGAGCTCATGCAGGTGCTGGTTGATATGGCTGAAACGCATCTTGCACTGGTGATGCCAGGCTATACCCATTTGCAACCGGCGCAACCGGTGCTTTTTGCCCACTGGCTGATGAGCTTTTTCTGGATGTTGCATCGCGACAAGCAGCGTTTGGCCGAGTTGCGCCAACGTACAGCCGTGATGCCGCTGGGGTCGGGCGCACTGGCGGGCACACCGCTGGCCATCGATCGCCAGGCTCTGGCCCAAAGGCTGGGATTCGTCCGCATTAGCGCCAATAGCATGGATGCTGTTAGCAATCGTGATTTTGTGGCGGAGTTTCTCTTTTGGGCAGCGTTGCTCAGCACCCATCTTAGCCGCCTGAGCGAAGATATGATTTTGTACTCGAATCCCCGCATCGGCTTCATTCAGCTTTCCGATGCTTATACCACAGGCTCCAGCCTGATGCCGCAAAAAAAGAATCCCGATGCTTTTGAGTTGGTGCGTGGCAAAACGGGACGTCTCATCGGACATTTGACCGGCCTGCTAAGCACACTCAAGGGCATTCCTTCTACCTACAACAAAGATTTGCAAGAGGATAAAGAGCCATTGTTCGATGCCATGGATACGCTGCATCTGGCTTTGCCGGTGATTGCCGGGGCGGTGGCAACCATGCGCCCGCAGCCACAAGCTATGCGGCAGGCCCTGGATGATGCCATGCTGGCCACCGATTTGGCCGATTGGCTGGTAGCCCGCGGCATTCCCTTCCGTCGAAGTCACCACATTTCGGGTCAGGTGGTACAATTAGCTGAACAACGCGGCGTGGCGCTCAGTGCGCTTTCGTTGGCCGATTTACAAAGTATTCATCCCAGTTTCGACACTGACGTGCTGAGCATCTGGGATTTTGAGCGGTCGGTGGCGCAGCGTGCAGCGCCAGGTGGCACTGCGCCCCAAGCTGTCAGCGAACAAATCGCCCTGGCCCGCCAACTCCTCCATCCCACACACTCCCCCTGAAAAAATCATGTACCAATCTCATTTCCGTTGCATCCGCGGTTGCTCCGGCAGCCATTCTGTTTATGATGTCATTTACACATGTCCCCAATGCGGCGGGTTGCTGGAAGTCGCCCACGATGAAGATGCGCTCATGGATCGTTCGGCCGCGGCGTGGATGCACTTGTTCGAGAATCGGGCGGGGACCACGCAATGGCCTTATGGCTCGGGCGTGTGGCGCTACAAAGAGTGGGTGGCTCCCGAGCTAGAGGATGACAACGTGGTGAGCACTTTCGAGGGCAACACCAATCTTTTTCATGCCCGTCGCCTGGGAACAGAGGTGGGTATTCCCGAGTTGTGGATTAAGCAATCGGGCAATAGCCACACCGGGTCGTTTAAAGATTTGGGGATGACTGTGCTGGTGAGCATTGTCAAGCAGATGATTGCCCAGGGGCAGCCTATCAAAGCGGTGGCTGCGGCCTCCACGGGCGATACGTCGGCGGCACTGGCTGCTTATGGCGCGGCTGCGGGCATTCCTACCGTGGTTTTTCTGCCCAAAGGCAAAGTTAGCCGGGCCCAACTCATCCAGCCTATTGCCAATGGCGCAACAGTTCTGGCGCTGGATACTGATTTTGACGGCTGTATGACCATTGTCAAGCAGATTACCCGAGATAAAAGTATTTACCTGGCCAATTCCATGAATTCGCTGCGCATCGAGGGGCAAAAGACAGTGGGCATCGAGGTGGTACAGCAATTCGATTGGGAAGTGCCGGACTGGTTCATTATTCCTGTCGGGAATCTGGGCAACATCAGTGCGCTGGGCAAAGGGTTGTTGCTAATGAAAAAACTGGGAATCATCAATAAGCTGCCCAAGTTGGTGGCTGCGCAGGCTGCTCATGCCAATCCCTTCTATCTTTCGTGGAAGAAGGATTTTGGCGCAAAAGTGGCGGTCAAGGCCAAGCCCACTTTGGCATCGGCGATTCAGATTGGTGATCCGGTAAGCTATGAAAAGGCGGTTGCTGTTTTGCAGGAGTTCGAGGGGGTGGTGGAGCAGGCCACCGAGGCGGAGTTGGCCGAGGCATCGGCGCAGGCCGATTTGAATGGTCTGTACACTTGCCCGCACACAGGTGTGGCCCTGGCCGCCATGAAAAAACTACGGGCCCGCGGCGTCATCAAAGCCAATGAGCGAGTGGTGGTTATTTCTACTGCCCACGGCCTGAAATTTACCCAGTTCAAGATGGGCTACCACATGAATGAGCTGGCGGGCATTGAAGCGAAGCTGGCCAACGAGCTTGTTTACTTGCCGGCCAATGTGGACGCGGTGCGACGGGCGCTGGATGAGCGGCTGCGCTAAATGGTGTTATCGCCCGCGCAGCTATCGGAGAGGCCTGCCGAGGCTCGCGCGGGCGCATGATGCGCGAGCCAAAGGCAAGCAACTGTTCACGTCCACCCCATGAGCCGAAGAAAAATTTTTGGTAACGGCTAACGTACCTGACTTCAATCACCACAAAGGCGCAAAGACACTAAGAACACCAAGCATTTCAAAGCTTTTTCTTTCTTTGAGGCTTTGTGGCTTCGTGTCTTCGTGGTTTCTAGCCGGGCGACCTTAGTCGTAACAATTTCTGATTGGATAGCGGTGTTGTATCAATCGAAGAGTGGTGCTTGGCTGGCGGGGGCTTCTTTTTGCAAGTAGGGGATGCCTAAATGTCCGTAGGCCCGACGTGTGGCCATGCGCCCGCGCGGGGTACGTTCCAAAAAGCCTAGTTGCAGCAAATAGGGCTCCACTACATCCATAATCGTGTCCGATTCCTCGCTGACCGATGCTGCCAGCGTATCCAGCCCCACAGGTCCGCCGCCAAATTTATTGATGATGGCATCCAGCACGGTACGATCCAGGCTATCCAACCCCAAAGAATCGATTTCCAGCAGAGCCATGGCAGCTTCAGCTACATCGCCAGTGATGCGCCCCTGTGCCCGTACTTGGGCGTAATCGCGTACCCGGCGGAAGAGCCGCAGCGCTACCCGTGGTGTGCCGCGGGCCCGCTGGGCAATGAGCTTGACTCCCTCGGAGTCGTAGGGGGTTTGCGTAAGTTCGCTGGCTCGCTGAATGATGCGCTCCAGTGAGGGAACATCGTAAAAATCAAAGCGCAGCACCACACCGAATCGGGCCCGCAGTGGCGATGTCAATAAGGCCAGGCGGGTGGTGGCCCCCACCACAGTAAAGCGGGGCAGTTTAAGACGGATGTTGCGGGCGCTGGGTCCCTTGCCAATGACAATATCCAATGCGAAATCTTCCATAGCCGGGTAGAGAATTTCCTCCACCGCCCGACCCAAACGATGAATCTCGTCGATGAAGAGAATATCACCCTTGCGCAAATTGGTAAGGATTGCCGCCAAATCTCCGGCCCGCTCGATGGCCGGGCCCGCGGTCACTTTCAGATTCACATTCATCTCATTGGCAATGATGTGAGCGATGGTGGTCTTGCCCAGGCCGGGCGGGCCATAAAGCAGCACATGGTCCAGTGTCTCCTGGCGCTGTCGGGCTGCGTCGATGAGAATTTCAAGATTATTGCGCACTTTGTTTTGGCCATGCAGCTCATGCAACGATTTGATGCGTAGCGCTGCATCCAGGCTGTCGGGCGGCTGGGCGTTGGGGTCAATCGGGCGTTGGGACATAAGAGCGATACAATCCAAATAAAGGGGCGGGGCGGGCCAGTGGCAATGCCAAATGCCCTGTTTATGCCATTATACCCGGTCGTTTGTTCTATAACAAGTCAGCCTCAAGTTTTTGTGCGGCCCTAACTTGACGAAACATACTGATTTATGGTAAAAAATTTCGCTACCGAATAACTGGGTTTTGATGATGAAAAGATCATCTGAAACCCACACAATCCCCAAAGGACATGAAAATCTGCGGGACTCCGGGGAAATGTTGCCCCCGAAGGAGGAAAAATGCTGGATGAACAATTTATCGCCATGAGCAAACAGACTCTGATTCAGGAGCTTAGCTCATTGGAAGAAGATATTCAACTGCTGAAAAAAACGTTGAAGAATGAAGTCGATGTAGACATCGAGGAAGGTGATCCTGAAATCATCGAACGAGAAAAGAGTGTCACCCTGATGGAAGCTCTGGAATCTCGTATGGCAGCCATCGATCACGCATTGAAAAGCATCGAAGCTGGTCAATATGGCATCTGCGAACGCTGCGGCCAAGAAATCCCCATGGAACGCTTGGAAGTTAAACCTGAGGCTACACTCTGTGTCAAATGCCAGGGCGATGTCGAGCGCATGATGCGTCGGGGCATGAATTTGCAACGCTCTCGCTGGCATTTTCCCGTTGAGTAGAGGGGTGGCAGGCATAATTGACGAAATTGAAAGGCTGGCGTTACAATCAAGTAACGTTGGCCTTTTTTATAGGCCGGGTGCATCCCGGCACATGCAATCTTGACAAGCATCTCGCTGAATAACCGCTTTTTATCCCCAAAAAGGAGGGTTTTATGTCCATAGTACATGTTTCTACACACCCGCTCATCCAGCACAAGGTGACGATTCTCAGAAGCAAGGACACCGATTCGCTGCAATTTCGGAATTTGATTCGGGAGATTACCATTTTGCTGGCTTACGAAGCCACCATGGATTTAGAGTTGAAGCCAATCAAGGTGCAAACACCACTGGCCCAGGCCGATGGTTTTGAGCTGGAAGAGCGCATTGGTTTGGTTCCTGTTTTGCGGGCAGGATTGGGTATGGTCAACGGTATTTGGGAACTGGTTCCCCAGGCAGAAGTCTGGCACATTGGGTTGTATCGGGATGAGCGTACGCTAAAGCCGGTGGAGTATTACAACAAATTGCCGGTAGCGCCCACTGTGCAGGTGGTGTTGGTTTTAGATCCGATGCTGGCCACAGGGGGTTCTGCCATTGCTACGGTAGATATTCTCAAGCGCTGGGGGGCCCGGCGCATCAAATATCTGGGTATCATTGGGGCACCCGAAGGGGTTAAGGCCCTTTCTGAGGCGCATCCTGATGTTGATATTTATCTTTCTTGCCTGGATAAGCACCTCACGCCTGAGCCCAAAGATGCGGGTGATCCCCCGGCAGGGTTCATTGTGCCGGGCCTGGGCGATGCGGGCGATCGTCAATTTGGCACAGCCTGAGGTGGAAGATGACCAAAAGACCAAGTTGGGATGATTATTTTATGGGCATTGCCCTGAAGGTGGCTGAGCGTAGCACGTGCGATCGGGCCCATGTGGGCGCAATCATCGTCAAAGACCGCCGCATTTTGACCACAGGCTACAATGGCTCGCCTTCGGGCCTGCCGCACTGCGATGACGTGGGGCACTTGATTGTGGACGGTCATTGCGTGCGCACTTTGCACGCGGAGCAAAATGCCATCATTCAGGCAGCGTATCATGGCGTTTCGGTGCGGGGCAGCACCATTTATGTCACACATCAACCCTGTCTGACCTGCTCCAAGATGATTATCAATGCGGGCATCAAGCGGGTGGTTTACGCGGGCACCTATCCTGATAACATTGCCAGGCAATTTTTGGCCGAAGCCGGGGTAAGCTTACAGCGCCTCATCTTGCCAAAAGAAAAACAACCATCGGTGTTGCATCACCCCTCGGCAGCGCCTGACACCAACTAAACACCCTCCACACACACAATACCTTCACTCTCATTTCTTATTCCACATTACAAGGAGAAGCCGTATGGACAGACATGAAGAAATCACTGCCGCCGAACATGATTTGTACAATCCGCCTCCCAGTGTTGTTGAACAAGCGCATATCAAAGATTATGATGCTGTTTACAACGAAGCAGCGGCTGATCTGGCCAGCTTTTGGGCCAAGCAGGCGCAAGCGCTGGATTGGTTTGAGCCATGGGAGCAGGTGCTTGATGAATCCAATGCCCCCTTCTTCAAATGGTTTGTCGGTGCAAAAACCAACATTGTTCACAATGCGCTGGATCGACACATCAAAACGTGGCGCAAGAACAAAATCGCCATGATTTGGGAAGGTGAGCAAGGTGATCAACGTTCGTATAGTTATTACCGATTGTGGCAGGAAGTGAACAAATTTGCCAATGTTTTGCGTAGCCTGGGGGTAAACAAAGGGGATACTGTTACCATCTACATGGGGCGTATCCCTGAGTTGCCCATCGCCATGCTGGCCACAGCGAAAATTGGCGCGGTGCATTCGGTGGTTTATGGCGGTTTTAGTGAACAAGCTTTGGCTGATCGCATCCACGACGCTCAGAGCAGGGTGCTGGTTACGGCTGATGGCGCCTGGTTGCGCGGCAAAACGGTGAATCTGAAAGATATTGCCGATGAGGCGATTCACCGCTCACCAGTGGTGGAGCATGTGGTGGTGGTCAAACGTACCGAGCAGGATGTCTCTATGGAGCAGGGGCGCGATTATTGGTACCATGATTTGATGCGTCTGCCCATCGCTTCGCCACATTGCGAGACCGAGGTGATGGATGCAGAAGACCCGCTCTTTATTTTGTACACATCGGGAACCACAGGCACTCCCAAAGGTGTTTTGCACACGCATGGCGGGTATCAGGTTTATACTAGCACCACGCTCAAGTGGGTTTTCGACCTGAAAGATGATGATCGCTGGTGGTGTGCCGCAGATCCGGGCTGGATTACCGGGCACAGCTACATCGTGTACGCTCCGCTCATCCTGGGTGTAACCAGCTTTATGTACGAGGGCGCGCCCAATTATCCTTATCCTGACCGCTGGTGGAAGATGATTGAGAAGTATGGCATCAGCGTTTTCTATACCGCCCCCACCGCGATTCGTGGTCTGATGCGCTTTGGCGATGCCTGGCCTGGTCGCCACGATTTGAGTTCGCTGCGACTGCTGGGCAGTGTGGGCGAGCCCATTAATCCCGAGGCGTGGCGCTGGTACTACCGTGTCATCGGCAAGGAGCAATGCCCGATTATGGATACCTGGTGGCAAACAGAGACGGGCGGCTTTATGATTACGCCGCTGCCCACAGTGCCCCTGAAACCTGGTTCCGCCACCAAACCATTCCCTGGCATCATGGCCGACATTGTGGATGAAGAGGGGGACCCGGTGAAGGCCAATGAGGATGGCTATCTGGTCATCAAGCGTCCCTGGCCCGGCATGGCCCGCACCATTTATGGCGATCCCGATCGTTACGTGCGTCAGTACTGGGAGCGCTACAAGGAGAAGGGCTACTATCTTACCGGCGATTCTGCACGCAAGGATGCCGATGGCTATTACTGGATTATCGGGCGTATCGATGACGTTATCAAGGTGAGTGGTTATCGACTGGGCACTGCCGAAATCGAAAGTGCGCTGGTAAGCCATCCTTCGGTGGCTGAGGCCGCCTGCATTGGCATCCCCGATGCACTCAAAGGCAATGTTATTTGGTCTTACTGCATTTTGCGGCAAGGTTACGAGCCTTCTGACAAACTGGTGGATACCTTGAAGAAGCATGTCCGCACCGAAACCGGGCCCATCACTGTGCCTGCAAAAATCTTCTTTGTGGATAGTCTGCCCAAGACTCGCTCCGGCAAAATTATGCGCCGGGTACTCAAAGCCCGGGCCCTGGGCCAGGATGAAGGTGACACCTCGACCCTGGCATCCTGATTGCCTCCCCTATTGGCCTTGACAAAGTAACATCGTTAAAAGCCACGTTCTGTCATCACGCAGAACGTGGCTTTTTGTTCGTAACGACTAACGTACCCGACTTCAATCATCACAAAGGCGCAAAGACACTAAGAACACCAAGCATTTCAAAGCTTTTTCTTTTCTTCGTG
>CAZMDD010000142.1:0-10959 GCA_964565065.1 uncultured Caldilineales bacterium
TACTACTAAGGTAGCCCGGCTAGAAACCACGAAGACACGAAGCCACAAAGGCACGAAGAAAAGAAAAAGCTTTGAAATTCTTGGTGTTCTTAGTGTCTTTGCGCCTTTGTGGTGATTGAAGTCGGGTACGTTAGTCGTTACCTAAAATTTAAAAAACTGCTATCATGTCCACAACACATTGGGTAGACCCCGGCAAAAATAAAAGCCTCGGCACCATAACCCGCTTCACAAAATCACTTTGTCCAGCTATGGTGTCACTTTCTCACTAAAATGGTCACTATGTCTAAACGATTTTTATTCAGCTTTTTAAGCAGCCTCTTCCTGGCTGCGGGATTGTTCAGCCCCCTGGTAACAAATGTCTTTTCAGAGCCCGCCCCTCCCCCGCCGGAATCGGTCGACTTTGTGCCAGCCACCACACCATCAGGCTTTTACATTGCTAACAGTCAGTGGCACATGTTACCGGCATCTAATTACAGCGCCATTGGTTCCTTTCAATTTTGGAGCTGGGAAAGCCTAAACCCTTCTAAAAACCTTTATCGCTTCGAGAAAATCGATAACTACATCGATGCAGCAGTGGCAGCAGGCTACCAAAAGGTGGGGATTGCCATAACCACATACAACGGGCGCTCTGCACAATATCGTCCCTGTGGCAGCGAATTTAGCCAAGGCTATGCACAAACCCCCTACTTTGTGCGCTGGGGGCCCGATGGCATCGAGGGCACTGCCGATGACACCGCCATCATCGCTGCCACCCCTGATTCTCGCGATTGTGATAACGACGGCAACGGCGACCCCTGGCTACTGCCCAAATACACAGATACGTACTATGTGCAGCAATACACGCTCTTTGTGCAAGCCTTGGCCCAGCATTTGCTCAATAGTCCCAAACGAGACCGAATTGCCTGGGTCGCGCTGGGGATGGGCAAAGATGGGGAAAATGTCCCGGTCAATAATGGCGATGACCCCTCTCTCCTCACCGTCATTACCGAAGCGGACTGGGTAGCCTTTGAAAAAAACATCATCGACGTTTACCACGATGCTTTTAGCGCCGGGGCCAGCAAGCCGCAGATTCCCATGCTGGTGCAAAATGCGCCCTTTTACCGCTCATCTTCCGAGCGCCGGGATATTGCCGCCTATGCCAACAGCAAAGATATGGGTCTCTCAGTCAATGGCATCACCTCTGATTTTGACCTGACCGAAGCTTGCGATGGCGGTAACTGCCTGGGCATGTATGACCAGGTGCATCTTTTTGGCAACAACGTACCCATCGGCCTGGAAAGCTACGCTTACATGATGGGCTCTGAAAATGAATTCTATTGGGCCATGGCCCGCGCGGGCGATCTCAAAGTCGACTTCTTGCGCCTTTCATCCTTTTGGGACGGCGCCATGGACACTGCAACCAACCGCACCGTCGCCCGCTGGATGAGCCAGTACATCGGCCGCGGTCTGGCCGCGGGCCAGGCAGCCCCCCCCAGCATCTGGTCCCGATTACGCGAACATCGCGATCCCATCTACCTGCCCTATGTCGATAGCGCTGCTCCCGCCAACTACTGGCCCCCCATCGGCAACTACGAATACTATCTGGTTCAGGATCACGAAGTCGCCCACGGCATCACCACGCCCATCACCGATGACACCCGTTTTCAGGCCGCAGATCATCGCATCGGTTGGGATCGCACCTCGTCGCAGCCAGCACATTACAACGCCCATCCCTACAGCAGTGTACTCAACAGCGCAGGCTTGTATCATGTGGGTGTGGTTAAATCGGGCGCAGTCGCCGTGCAGCTTGAGCCCGACCCCGGCTGGACGGCCCGTCGCAGCGACCAGGCCAGCGACAACTACGGCTTCTTCTTCAATGCAGATGATCGCTACCTTTCTGCCCCCATCGATAGCAATAACCCCCACCAAATTCGTATCACAGTCACTTATCTGGATCATGGCAATGACCGCTGGCGCTTGATGTATGATTCGGTGAGCGGCGAAAGAGCCGCCACCCTTTACGCTCTGCAAGATTGGGATGTTGCCACCGGTTTGGCCATTGATGCCGGACTACCCAGCTCGGGCGTACTGCCAGACCCCAAGCCGCTTTATGTGCAAAAGAGCAACAGCAATCGCTGGAAAGTCGCCACCTTTTACATCACCGATGGCTACTTTGCCAACCGCCTGGCTGGCGGCAACGATTTTTATGTGGACAGCCGTAACGAAACTGGCATGAAGGATGGCGATGAATATCTGCATCATGTAGATGTGAAAAAACTAAACAACGTACAGCAAAACACCCCTACACCCACCCCCACGCCCGGCCTGACCCCCACGCCGCCAACGGTCACACCCACGCCCACCGCAGCCCCCGGTGATACCATCTCAGGTTATGTTTTCGAAAACAAAAATGATGACCCCATCAAAGACCCCAACGAGCCCGGCCTGCCCGGAGCCTTGATTTACATCTACCACTCCAGCGATTTCTCGACACCACTGGCCCAAACCGTTAGCGACAACACCGGCTTTTACAGCTTTTCCAACATCGATCCAGGCACATACAGCATCTCGGTCACACCACCCGCCGGCTGGGAAATGTTGTACGGCAGCCGTTATGTCATCAAAAATGCCAACGAAGCTGTCCCCAATCAAGATTTTCCGGCCAACCGTCTGCCCGACACCCCTACGCCCACCGTTACCCCCACCCCCACCACCGGGCGCATTTACGGAACCGTATTTAATGACCAAAACACCAACGGCAACCTCGATGGCAACGAACCGGGCATTTCAGGCATCAACCTGCGGCTAGAAACGCTGGGGGGGCAAATCGTAGCGCAAACGCAATCAGATGCCAGCGGGCACTACGCCTTCGAAGGCTTATCCAGCCAAACGTATCATCTCTTTTTAGCCGTACCCAATGGTTGGACAGCCACCACCTACGCCGATGTACTGCTTTCGGTAGCCCATAACGCCCTGTTGCAAAACTTTGGGCTAAAACCGCCGCCCACGCCCACGCCCACACCCACCTGCACACCTACGCCCACGGTCACGCCCACGCCCACACCCGCGCCCACGGGCCAGTTCAGCGCTTTTGTATGGAACGACATCGACCAGGACAGGCGCCATGACATGGGCGAAGTACCGCTGGCCGGCGCAATTGTCATCATCTTCGATGGCTCGGGGCAAACCGAAATCACTCGAATGACCACCGGCGGCGACGGTTACGCCCATTTCGATTTGGTGGCCCCCGCACATTACGTCGTACGGGAACTGCCACCGGCAGGCATGGCATGCAGCACGCCCAGCGAATACGCCTTTGTGTTGCGAGTCGATTCAGTTATCGAAATACCCTTTGGCAACTATGATGCATCCGATAAAGTTTATCTGCCACTACTGGTGCATCCTCCCGGCTAATCAGCATGGGTCTATTACCCCAACCAGCAGGGCAAAGTCTGATGAGGTCAGGCTTTGCCCGCTCTTTTTTGCATACACTTCCAGCGGGCGAGTATAATAATTAGCCTTTGCATTCGTCAATCTCCTCATTTGCCGCTCAATGTGATAATCCTTTATGAAATTGCCTTCCGTTATCTCTCATTCAGTCGCAGCATTTTTTCGCCATGGCCCCATCCTGGCCGTTGGCAGCATTTTTAGTTTGACGCTATTTTTATCCTTAGCCCTGCTTACGATGCCAGTTTGGGCACAAGAGGCGCCACAAGAGCCCGCCATCGAAATCCTTTCCAGCGAAGACACCACCTGCTACTACCTTACCTGGAAGGATGAAGAAGTTAATCCCGTATTCAACGCCTACAAGGCCATCACCGTAGCCGTTACACTGCCCTACACCGGCATCATCGAAGAAGCCACCCTGCTGCTACGCTCGGCCAATGTACGCTCGGCAGGGCTGCATCCCATTTTGATCAATGGTGTCGATACCGGCTACACACCACCCCACGACGATTATCCCACCTGCGATGCACCACGCCCGCCCATTCAGGAATATCCTCTCGACTTGAGCAAAACCCCTGTCCATCCCGGCGTCAACACCATCCACCTGGATACCGCAGGAGCCACCGACATTTGGGGCGCCGACTACATCGCCATCCGCGTCAAGGGGCATGATCTGAAGGGTGGACATTTCGAGAGCATTGTCTTTCCTGGAGAAAATGGGCAAAATGTGAAGGCCGAATTGCTATTGCCCAACAATTTGCAAGATAACAGCCCCTTGCTCATGTTGTTTCATGGCTGGCGAGGAACGCCCAACGAAACCTTTTTCACCGATTACACGCCCGCTGCCATCGAAAATGGCTGGATTATCGTCTCGCCGCAGCAGCGGGGCCAAAACCTGCTGGGCGCGGGGGGGCAACCCCTGGCCTCACGCCGCAGCCAGCACGACGCCATCAAACTGCTGGATTACATGCAAACCCACTATCACACCGACCCGGCCCGCGTCTATGTGGGCGGCTTTAGCATGGGCGGCATGATGGCGGGCGTTTTGGCAGCAAAATACCCCGATCGATTCGCTGCCGTAGTTACACACATGGCCATCACCGACCTGCGTGATTGGTACTACGAAGCAGGCGAATACCGGCAGGCACAAATCATCACCGAAACCGGGGGCACACCGCAAGAAGTTCCCTTTGAGTATGATCGCCGCAGCCCCAAAGAACTGGCCTCGAATTTGAGTAACACACCCATTGCCGTCATTCATGGCATTTCTGACACCGTGGTTGCGCCTCGCCATGCCCAAGACTTTTACGACGCCATTCAGGCCGCATCCCCCACCCACGCCGAGTTACACTGGTACTCGGGCGGACACGAACCTGCGCAAACGCCTCCCTTTGGCGGTGTGTGGGCTGCTGATTTTATGAAAGCTTACCGCCTGAACAGCAATCCCACCCATCTGCGGCTGGTCACCGATGAATCGAAATCCTATTATTGGCTGACCATTGCCTCACCCAAAGTTGAACCTTGGCGAAACTTTACCCGGGTGGATGTCGATGTTCACGCAGCAGAGGAGCGCATTTTGGCCACAGTTGACGATGTGTTGCCTGTAACACTTCGCTTTGATTTGCGTCAAATGGGACTGGACGCCCGGGTGAGCTATGTCATCTCCCAGACCAATCAATACGAAGGCTCCAACATTACCGCCGTAACACCTCTGGATGGGCAGCTCAACGTGGTTGTTCCCAAAGGCGAAACGCAATTAGAACTTTTCCCCAATCGAGGCAACATGCCTGTCGCCATAACCTTGCAACGGGGCAAAGATGGTTACGATGGCGTCATAGACTCTTACCTTTACGCCTGGGCGCCCGATTCCAACTATGGTAGCAGCACCAATGTCACCCTGCGTCCCGGCGCGGTGCAGCGGGGCCTGATGCGCTTTGAGCTGGAAAACCTCCTGCCCGATAACATCCGCATCACCTCAGCCAACCTCTATCTTTACGATAACGCTTCAGGCCCGAACATGACCGTGAACCTGCATCATCTTACCCGGGCCTGGAACGAAAACGAAGTAACCTACAACCAGGCAGCCGCGGGCGAAGCGTGGACACACCCCGGTGGCGACTTTGCCCCCGACGTGGCAGCCACCTTGCAACTTGATAGCAGCAGCGCCCGCTACGTTAACGTTAGCGTATTGGATAGCGTTCAGGCATGGGTGGCCCATCCTGCCGAAAACCACGGTTGGCTGCTGGATGTTTCACAGGCAGGTTACAACAGCTCCCGCTCGGTGCAAGCCTCCGACTTTTGGGATGCCAATCGGCGCCCCAAACTCAAAATTATTTACCAACCCATTCCCTACGGGAAAGTTCACGGTGTTGTTTACAACGATCGCAACCGCAATCGGCAACATGATGATGGCGAACCACTTTTGGCCGGCGCACAGGTTATTTTGCAGCAAAATGGCAAAGAAGTGGCCCGAAAAACCACCGGGCCCGATGGTTCCTACCAATTCGAGCGTCTGGATTCGGGCAGCTACCAATTGCTGGAGCTGGCTCCCACAGGCTACGGGCCCGCCCGCCCGGCCAGCAACACCTTCTTCTCGGTGGCTGCAGGGGATGATCTCAGCTTCGACTTTGCCCACGATCCCCCTCTCTATCTACCCCTGCAATGGCACTGACCAATGCTTCAGGCAGAGATAACACTTCGCCCAACGCCCCTCCTGCCGGCCTAACCCCCGGCCTCCCACCCTCTCCCCAACCCCATGAACCTAGTCGCCTGGTATGAAGCCTACTGGCAAGGCAAAGATGATAACGTCGATCAATCCCGGTTGGATTTGATGCTCCCCTACATTCAGCCGGGGCAGCGCGTCTTCCAACTGGATGGCGGGCCCGGCATGTTGGCAGAGCGCATCGTCAAGGAACGGCAGGCCCAGGTCGTTATGACCGACCTCACCCACGAAGCCAGCCGCCGCGCTCGGGCCAAGGGCCTGGACGCCAGCCAGCTCTACATCCAGGAGCAGGACATTCCCCATCCCGATGCCAGCTTCGATGTGGTAGTCTCCGATTCCGCCATCGAACATCTCTTTGACCCCGCCCGCTCCTTTGATGAACTGACCCGCGTACTCAAACCAGGAGGAACCTTCATTCTCTGCCTGCCCAACATCGCCCACTGGCGGCATCGATGGCTACTGCTCCGAGGACAATTCCCCTACATCCCCGCCAGTCCCACCGATTTTACCCACCTGCGCTTTTTTACATTGTCAGAAATTAGAAAATGGTTGGAGCAGCGCGATGTAACCATCGAAAAACTGGATGGTTCTCCCTCCACCTGGGTGCGGGGCCTTTACCCGTGGTGGATTCGTCACAAATGGGTACGTCCGTGGTATGAAAAACTGGCGCATCGCTGGCCCACCTTGCTGGCTCGCGACCTCATCATCATCGGCAGGAAAAAAGCATGACACTGCGTAAACAGGTTGCCCAAAGCGCGGCCTGGGTCGGACTTTCCACCGCCATCATCAAGGTCATGGCCTTCATCACCGTTACACTGGTGCTGGCCCGGGTGCTGGAACCCAAAGACTTTGGCCTGGTGGGATTGGCGTGGTTGGCCATCAATGCCTTTGACTTTTTACGTGAGCTGGGCATTACTGCCGCCCTGGTCTACCGCCAACAAGATGATGACGGCATGGCCGCTGATGTGGCTTACATCGCATTGGCTGTGGCCAGTGTCATCATTTATGCCCTGATTTTTCTTTCAGCACCCTGGGTCGAAACCTTTTTTAGCCATGGCAAAAATCCTGCACAGGGCCTGACCGCCATCCTGCGCGTTTTGGCCCTGACCATGATCATCAACGCCGTGGGGCAAGTGCCCTACACGTTGATGGCCAAAAATCTCGACTTTCGCAACAAGGCTATTCCTGAGATGCTGGCAGGTGTGGGGAACAGCGTGGTTGCCATTAGCATGGCGCTGAATGGCTTTGGCGTTTGGTCGATGGTTGGCGGTTATCTTACCGATAGCGTGTTGCGCAACATTTTAGTGTGGTTTTTTACTCGCTGGCGACCTCGATTCCGTTTCGATCGGCAGGTATGGCGTGAGATGTTCGCCTATGGCAAACATGTGGTCAGCAGTCGGGTCCTCATTTTTGGCATCACCAACATCGATGACGCCATGGTGGGGCGGGTGCTGGGCACAGGTGCATTGGGTTTTTATACGCTGGCCTATCGCCTGAGCAACATGCCCGCCACCCACATTACCAAACTGGTCAGCAGCATCATGTTTCCCGCTTTTAGCAAAATTCAGCAGGATCGGGAGCGCATTCGCAACATTTTTTTTCAGACCATCCACGCTGTGGGCCTGGTTTCTGTGCCCATTTCGGTGGCAACCATTGTGCTGGGCCCCAATTTTGTGCATCAGTACTACTTGGGCAAGTGGGATGGTGCTATCCTCTCCATGCAATGGCTGACCATCTACGGCTTGATTCGCTCGGTGGCGGCCAACATGGGCCCGATTATGCGGGCCATGGGCAAACCGCAGTGGCTCAGCGGACTGGCCCTATGGCGATTGCTGACCATGGCAGCGTTGCTTTATCCTGCTATTTTGTGGCGAGGCGTCGAAGGCGTTAGTATTCTCAGCGCGGTGGTGGCTATTGTGGATTTTGCTATTGCCGCCTGGTTGATCAAACGCCTGATTGGTGGCAGTTATTTCACCTATCTTCACCTTTTTACCCCGCCGCTATTTGCTGCCGGTCTGGCCGCAGGGGGTGGATGGCTCATGCTTAATCGTGTTCCGCCCATTCATCGTCTGTTTCCACTGCTGGTGGCCCTGGGGGTCATGGCAGTGATCTACGGGCTCATCATGTGGCTGCTGGATGATATGTTCCGGCAGATGATTGGCAAGATGATACAACGGTTGCGCCCGACGCCCGAGTAGCCATGGGCCTGCGACCCAGCCCTTTCTCAGCTCCCCATTCCATGCACATCCTTTATCTCTCCCGAGTTCGCCAAAATCCCTACGTCAACTTACTGGCCCGCGGCGTGCATCAGGCAGACACCACCCTGCGCCCGATGCACACGCCTACGCTGAGCTGGCCGCGGCTATTGGATTGGCGCTGGCGTATTTTGCATCTGCATTGGGTCGAACTGCAATACGCCTATGGTGCTACATCGCATCAGCAGGCCCAAAAGGCTCTGAATACGCTGTTGCGGCAACTAAGTTTTTTGCAAAAAACAGGCCGAAAACTGGTCTACACCGTTCACAACATCAACCAGCACGAAGGCCAGCATCCCGATTTGAACCAGCGAGCCAATGACTGGCTCTTTGCCCACGCCGATGCTATCCATGCCCACAACAGGGCGGCGGCGCAGCAGGTGCAGCAGCGCTATGGCCGCGAAGAGATGGTTTTTACCATTCCCCATGGCAACTACGTTGGTGTTTATCCTAACGATATCAGCCGGGCCCAGGCCCGAGACCAACTGGGCATTCCCCAAAACCATTTTGTTTATCTTTATCTGGGGCAGATGCGTCCCTACAAAGGGCTGGACGCGCTCATCGCTGCCTTTCGAGCCACGGCTCAGGCCGATGCTTCGTTGATTTTGGCCGGGCGGGTGGCCACCGAATCGTGCCAGGAACACCTGCAAGCGCAAATTGCTCAGCATCCCCACATCCACCTCATCCCCCGGTTTGTGCCCGATGCCCACATTCAGCGCTACTGCAACGCAGCAGATATTTGCGTTTTGCCCTATCGTGATGCCACCACCTCGGGTGCAGCCCTGCTGGCATTTTCCTTTGCCCGGCCCATCATCGCACCGGCATTGGGTCCCTTTCCGGAATTGGTGGGCAACAACGCCCGCGGCATCCTTTTTGACCCCCAACAGCAAGATTTGACCCAGGCATTGGTCCAGGCCCGAGAAGCTGATTTGCCTCAGCTCAGCCGGGCCGCCCATAACTTGGCCCAATCCCGCAATTGGCTTACCATCGGGCAGCAACATGCCCAGGTCTACCGGCAACTGCTCACAGGGATGTGAGGCCGCAAGTATTTATTTTTTGCGCCCGACCAGTTCGATTTCTGCCTGTTCGATGACAGGAATACCATCGTGCGTGGCTGCGCCCAGCGAAACCTGGCGCACACGTCCTTCGACCAGCAATTCCGCGGTTTCCAGCGTAAAAGTTTGACCCGGTTTCAGGGGTAAAAGTGCGGTGTTATCTTTGATGTAGCGGGCCTTGAGTTCGGCATCCGCAGCAATTACAGGAGGAACCAGTGCCAGCTCGGTGGTTTGGGTGTCGGTTTTATCAAAAAGCCATACTTCCAGCGTGAGGGTCAGGTTGGGATTGCTGGGCGCGGTCTGGTTGGCGCTGAGCCCGAATTCTCCCAAGTAGTCATCATCAGGCTCGATGGCAATGATGGTGTTGTAGCTGGGATGGCCATCAAAACGCAAAATTTGCGGTGCGGGGTTGCTGCTGTCGTGATACGGCGGCTGGGGTGCAGAAACAAGTTCGGGCGATTCAAAGGCCTCCGGGGGCACGATGCTTTCTTCATCGGGCTCAGGAGGTGTGGCCAGGGCCTCTTCACCGAGGAATTCGGGGATATCCTCCACCAGGAAGTCTTCTTCGTCATCCTCTGCTCCCGGTTCGTCGGGCAGGAGGATGACCGCTTCGGTCTCCTCAGTTTCCAGCATGGATTGCTCTCGTTCAGGCTCACTATCCAGTTCATCCGGGGCATCGGCATCCTGCTCATCAGGCTGGAAGAGCGGGGTTTCCTGAGGCGGATTGTCGATGAGC
This sequence comes from uncultured Caldilineales bacterium, assembly GCA_964565065.1. Taxonomy (GTDB): domain Bacteria; phylum Chloroflexota; class Anaerolineae; order J102; family J102; genus M2005. The sequence goes on from CAZMDD010000142.1 coordinate 10,195, forward strand.
TGCGGATAATCTGGTGTCGGCTCGACCACTGGTTCGGGCTGAGTCGGAACGGGGTCAATTGTGGGGGATGGCTGCTCGGCCGGGCGCAGCAACTGAAAGCGCTGTGCGATGAGAATGAGCCCTGCCAGCACGGCCAGTGCCAACAATGGAATCAGCAGCCACATGATGTTGAAACCCGCGCTGCTGGTGGTTTGAGGTTTGGCCGGTGCAGTGGCGGGCAGATGCAGATCTTTGGCCAGTACCTGCAAATAGGCGGCTCCGGCGGGATTGGTGGTTTCTTGTTCACGGGCAAGCTGGATGAGCTTCGGGCCCAGTTGCTCCGGGTCATCCCAGTAGCGCAGACGTTTGCCCGCGGCCCGCAAATCGTGGGTCGCGCCGTAGCTTTCTGCGGTCATCAGCAGGTATTCGTTCACTGCCTCAGCGGGAAGATCAGTAGGGTTGGCAGGTGCGACCTGCGGCGGAAAGAGTGCCCAGCCCAGCACAAGCCAGCCCAACACCAATCCCAAAACAAAGATGGTGGCATTACGCAAAAGGGGATTTATAAGGGTCTCTTTAGCAAAGATGTTGGAGCTTGGCGTGAATTTAGTTGGGTTTGACATGACAGGGAACATTTACGGGTCAAATGGGTTACGACTAAGGTAGCCCGGCTAGAAACCACGAAGACACGAAGCCACAAAGGCACGAAGAAAAGAAAAAGCTTTGAAATGCTTGGTGTTCTTAGTGTCTTTGCGCCTTTGTGGTGATTGAAGTCGGGTACGTTAGTCG
>CAZMDD010000143.1:0-14524 GCA_964565065.1 uncultured Caldilineales bacterium
TATAAGTAAATCCTATGTCTGTGCTCGCTTCTGAGGATGCGCCATTTGGGTTTACTGTGAACGGGACTTACAATAGAAGATGTCTTTAAGTAGGTGATGCTATGAAAGTTGAAATGTAACGGTTCATCGCCACCCAGCGTACCCGACTTCAATCACCACCAAGGCACAAAGACACTAAGAACACCAAGCATTTCAAAACTTTTCCTTTCTTTGTGCCTTGGTGGCTTCGTATCTTAGTGGTTTCTAGCCGGGCTACCTTAGTCGTAACAAAAAATGAAAGAAAATAGGGAAACCAAAGTTACTATATCAAATTTGCAAGAACTTATCCATAGCGAGTTTCTTATGGCTTCTATAAGTAAATCCTATGTCTGTGCTCGCTTCTGAGGATGCGCCATTTGGGTTTACTGTGAACGGGACTTACAATAGAAGATGTCTTTAAGTAGGTGATGCTATGAAAGTTGAAATGTAACGGTTCATCGCCACCCAGCGTGCCCCACCAAGAGCACAAAGACACTAAGACACTAAGAACACCAAGCATTTCAAAGCTTTTTCTTTTCTTCGTGCCTTTGTGGCTTCGTGCCTTTGTGGTTTCTAGCCGGGCTATCTTCGTAGTAACTAGAAAAGCATCAAAAAAATCTGCGAAATCTGTGTCATCTGTGCTTACAATGATGCTGATTCCATTTTCACCAGGCTTCGGTAGATCTCTGTCTGCTCGGAAGAGATAGGAATAGTTGCTTGATTGTCATTAAATTTCATCCGATGTTTTCTGCGTAACGTTATCTCGCCATTTTTCCCTAATTATGTTTAGTCTGCACCAAGTGCGCATCTTTCTCACCACAGCTACTCAGGGCAGCATTAGTCGAGCTGCGCAAGTCCTTTATCTTTCGCAGCCAGCCGTGAGTCAGCACATCAAAGCCCTTGAGAAGGATTTAGGGGTGGCCTTGCTGACCCGCGGACGGCGTGGCGTTGCGCTGACGCCCGCCGGTGAAGTTTTTTTGAAATACGCACAACAAATGTTGCTACTTGCGGATGAAGCTCGCGAGGTTACACATTCTGCTGCCAACCAGGGACAGTCCATGCATTATTTGCATATTGGCGCTACGCCCGGGGTAGGCGCATGTTTGTTGCCTTATTGGATGGGGCGCTTTTCTCCGGTCTCGCAGCGTGTTACGCCCACACTTAAAATCTTGCCCACGCCCGAGCTGGTACACCAGGTTTCACAGCAAGAGGTAGCATTTGCCATCATTGGCGATACTTTGAGCCGGGCGGTGGTGGAGGTAACGCCGCTTTGGGCTGAAGAAGCGGTTATCGTGGTGGGGCGGAGTCACGAATGGTGGGGACAAGAGCGGGTCAATCCTGAAGCTTTGGTGGGGCAACCTTTTGTCATGCGCCAGAATAATTCATTGGCCCACGCCTGGGAGTTGCAGTCGTTGGCTGAGTATGGCATTAATCCGCAAACCGTGGCCGAGTTCAATACGCCCACGGCCATCAAGCAAGCGGTAATTGCCGGCATGGGGGTGGCGCTATTGCCCTGTTTCAGCATCAAAAATGAGCTGGATGCGGGCCGCCTGCATCCGGTACGCCTCGATACTGGCCTTTTCCAGCGCAATCTTTATTTTTTGTGGTCGCAAGAGGGCATCCGCACCTTTGGCGTCGATCTTTTTATCCGCTTTCTGCTGGAAAACTTTGATAAACTTCCTGTCAAACCTATTCACACCTGCTCTGCCGAGAGCTTGCAAGCGGTATTGGCGCAGGCCATCGCTCCTTCCTAACCTTTTTCGTAACGACTAACGTACCCGACTTCAATCACCACAAAGGCGCAAAGACACTAAGAACACCAAGAATTTCAGAGCTTTTTCTTTTCTTCGTGCCTTTGTGGCTTCGTGTCTTCGTGGTTTCTAGCCGGGCTACCTTAGTAGTAACCCTTTTTCCCGAATTTCTATGTCCTCTCGTCACCAAAAGTTTTTCTGGCTCATTTTGCTGCTTTATCTGGCCTTGGGCCTGGCTTATGCCTTGCTGACGCCTTTGTGGCAGGCGCCCGATGAGCCTGCTCATTTCAACAATATCGTGGCCATCGCCACCACCGGGCATCTGCCGGAACTACGTCCGGGAGATTATGATCAGGCCTATCTCGAAGCACTCAAGGCTGCACATTTTCCGCCCGAGCTTTCCATTGCGCCGGTGCGCTACGAGGCGCATCAACCCCCGCTTTATTATGCTCTGATGACGCCCTTGTATCGGGTCACGGCCAGCCTGGGCCAGCAGAATCAGGCCCGGGCCTTGCGTTTGTTCAATCTACTCATCGGGCTGGAGATCATCAGCTTTATTTGGCTGGCAGGACACCGATTGTTCCCGCATCGACCTCGTGTGGCGCTATTGGCCGCGGGCGCGGTGGCTTTTTTGCCTATGCACATTGCCATGACCGCGTCTATCAATAACGATGCCCTGGCCGAGCTTTTTATTGCTGCGGTCATGTTGCGATTGCTGCGGGCCTTGCGCATGCCACAGCGCTGGCCAAGTTGGGCTTTGACCGGGTTTTTCATCGGCTTGGGGCTGCTGACTAAATTTCAGGCCTATATTTTAATTCCCCTGGCGGGTGTAGTGTGGTTATGGCAGCTCAAAGGGGGATGGCGTCAGGCAAAAACTTGGTTCACCGGCGTAGCGCTGGCGTTGCCCGCATTGCTTTTGGGCGTGCCCTGGTGGCTACGTAATCTCAAGCTTTATGGCGGTTTTGATTTGTTTGGCCTGGAGCGCCACAATGTGGTGGTGGTGGGCCAACCCCGCACCGCCCATTGGATTGCTACCCAGGGCTGGAGTGCTTATCTTGAGCGCTTTTTCACCTTCACCTTTCGTTCCTTTTGGGGGGTGTTCGGGTGGATGGGTGTGTTCATGGATGATCGCGCCTATCTGTTCCTCACCCTGCTTTCTGTGCTTGTGCTCACCGGCGTGTTGTACCAGCTCTGGCGGTGGCAACAGAAACAGATTCATCTTACACCGGCTCAAAAACGTGGGTTGATATTATTGATGTTGCAACTGGTGCTGGTGTTGGCCGCTTATCTTTGGTACAACTTGGATTTCGTGCAGCATCAGGGACGTTATCTCTTCCCGGCATTGCTGCCGTTGAGCCTGTTGGCTGCTGCGGGACTGCTGGGGATGTTCTCACACAGGGGCAGCCGTGTGGCTGCATACGTGGCCTTGCTCATGTTGCTGGCTTGGGCACTGGCAGGCCTGCGCGTGCATGATGTGAACGGGTGGGCGCTGCTGCTGGCGGGCGCGAGTGCGCTGGCGCTGGCTGTGCGCGCGTTAACGCGGGCCGGACGGGCCCTGTGGTGGGGGCTGGCCACCGAAGCACTTGTAGCGCTGTTGGCTCTCTACGCTCTGGTGGGAGCCATCATACCGCAACTGGCCCGCTAAGCATCTGTGCGGCAATGATGGCGTTAGACCTATGTGGGGCGAATCGTTCGATCGGCCTGAGTAAGCAAGGCAACTGCCATTTGCATATTTCCTCGCTCGCCAATTACCAGCTTCTTGCCGTAATAATCCAGGCAGGTTCCACATGAGCCAATCTGGGCCCCTTTGGCCTCCAGTTTCTTCAAGCTGTCCAGCACCTCGCTACCTTCGCTGGTCAGTAGCACCGCCGAGTTGATGCAGCCAATGAAATCGATGCGAGTATTGGATTCTGCCAACGCTTCCAGAAATTTGCGCAGCAGCAAGCGTCCGAATTCAGGATCGCCATCGCCGATTTTGTCGGAAGTGAGATAAAGAAAGTTCATTGTAGTTTGCTCCTGATGTGAAATTAAAAAACGCCCGCTCGGCATTCGGGCGGGCGTTCATGGTTAACATGTTGGTTTTTACTGGCGCTTGCGACGTGAGCGACGCAGGAAGGGAGGAATTTCGATATTTTCATTATCCGGGGCGGGTGGGGGCTCAGTCTGGGTCGATCCCATCCCCCGGGCCGAGCGACGCCGGCCTACATTGGGTGCTGTGTGCAGATGTGTCTCGCTCTCGAAACCGGTGGCAATTACGGTAATGCGCAGCGTGTCGTTGAGTGCGGGGTCGATGACAGCACCAAAGATGATGTTGGCTTCGGGATGAGCGGTGCGGCGGATGATTTCTGCTGCCTCATTCACCTCGAACAGGCTCATATCTTCACTGCCTGTAACATTGAACAGAATGCCGCGGGCGCCATCGATGCTGATATCCAGCAATTGTGAATGAATTGCCTCTTCGGCAGCTTGCTGGGCCCGATTATCGCCCCGGCCTGTACCAATGGCCATCAGTGCCGCACCCCCCTCACTCATAATCGAGCGCACATCTGCAAAATCAAGATTGATGAGTCCGGGAATGGTGATGAGTTCGCTAATGCCTTGAATACCCTGGCGTAGCACATCATCTGCGGTGGCAAAGGCTTCTTGCACGCTGGCCCGTTTATCGACAATTTGCAACAAGCGATCATTGGGAATCACGATGAGGGTGTCTACATGCTCCTTCAGACGCTCGTGGCCCTCTTCGGCCAGTTGGCGCCGCCGCGAGCCCTCAAAACTGAAAGGCTTGGTGACCACACCAATGGTCAGCGCACCCGTTTCGCGGGCAAGTCGGGCAATGACAGGTGTTGCACCTGTGCCTGTGCCGCCCCCCATGCCAGCCGTGACAAAAATCATATCGGCACCTTTCAGCACATCTTTCAATTCCTCGGCAGATTCCTCGGCAGCTTGCTCGCCAACCTTGGGGTCTCCGCCCGAGCCCAGACCCTTGGTCAGCTTGTCGCCAATACGAACGCGACTGGGGGCTTCCGAAAGCATCAACGCCTGGGCATCGGTGTTGACAGCAATAAATTCAACGCCCTGAATGCCTTCCTGAATCATGCGATTAATGGCGTTGCCTCCGCCACCACCCACACCAATGACTTTAATTTGAGCGAGATTTTCTACATAGGGTCGGGAGCTCATGGAATCTTCCTCCAAAATGATCGAATTACCGGCGCACGGGCGAGCGCCTTGATGTACGTGATTCGTGATGATGACTTCTAACTGCACCCAGCATCAGCATCGCTGAATGGGGCAGATAGGGTTTGACAGTTTGATTTTATGGTGACTTATCTTAACTTGAAATCTCTGGAATGACAAGAAAAGCATTGTCCAGAGTGCAGAGCTTCAGCCTGGAAGCAAATTACGCATCCATTGGCTGATTTTTCGCATCAGCGAGGAGCTGGTAGGCGAGGCTTTGGCCGCGTAGGGGTTTTCTTTGATGGCTTGTAACAGCAAGCCGACACCACAGGCGTTCTCGGGCGTGAGCAGCTCGCTGGGAACATTGCCCAAGGGCGCAGGTGAGCCCACACGCACCGGAATGTTCAAGATTTCTTGGCCCAGTTGCGCCAGACCATTCAGGCGAGAGCCGCCGCCAGTTAGCACCAGGCCCGCCGAAAGCAAATCGCCATAGCCCGAGCGGTTGATTTCCCGCTGGATGAAGAGCAGCAGTTCTTCGGCCCGGGCGCTGAGAATATCAGAAATGAATTGACGGGAATAGGTTTGTGTGGCATTGCCACTGAACCCTGGTGCATTCACCGTTTCTTTTTCCGGGATGAGTTCCGGCAAGGCATGACCGTAGCGTACTTTCAGCTTTTCGGCAATCGGTTGCGGCGTGTGCAGCAGGGTTGCCAAATCGCTGGTAAAATGATTCCCCCCAACTTTGAGAATGGTGGTGTGCCACACCGAGCCATTGAGATAAATGGCAATATCGGTCGTGCCGCCACCGATATCGGCCACAGCCACGCCCGCTTCACGTTCCTGCTGCGAAAGCACGGCTTCGCCACTGGCCAGTGGCTCCAGCACCAGGCTTTTAACAGCCACATTGTTGTTCTCGATGCACTTTCTGAGATTATGAATGGCGGTGCGGGCCCCGGTCACGATGTATGCATCCACATCCAGCCGCCGACCCGACATGCCAATGGGCTCTTGCACACCTTCCTGGCTATCCACTGTAAACGTGCGGGCAATTACATGGATGATATCGCGGTCGTTGGCAATGGGAATGGATTGCGCCTCGGTTAGGGCCCGATTGATTTCGGGCCAGCCGATGTTGCGCCCGCGGGGGATGCTGGTGCTGCCGGTGCTGCTCTGGAAGTTGATGTGGCCCCCCACAATGCCTACATGCGCCTCGGTAATCTCTACACCCGCTTTGGCCTCAGCCTTTTCGATCGATTCGGCAATGGCCTCGGTGGCCGCGGCAATGTTGACCACAATGCCCCGGCGCAAACCCTTGCTGCGCGTGCAGCTTGCGCCCAGCAAATGTAATGTGTTCTCGGGCGTGAGTTCACCAATAAAAGTGCAGATTTTGGTTGTTCCGACATCAATGGCAGTAATAAGTTCAGACACGATCAGATTCTAAATGGGATGAATGCGGGAGGTGGAAAATGATGGGAAAGTTATTTAGGCGTCGCTGTAAGAGAACCAGCCTCTTGCTCCGGAATCAGGCGCTCAATCGGCTGGCGCGTAACATGAATTATTGAATGTAGACACGGTCGTAGCGCAGATCCACAATCTGCACAGAGCGGTTTTCTTGCAGAAGTTGTCGATGCAATGTTTGCCATAACGAAAGCTTGGCTTCCATGTTTTCGGCCTCGCCCAAATAAACGCGCCAACCTTCCGGGCTGATGAAAAAGAGTCCGTAAACATGGCGATAGTGGAACTCGGTGGTTTCGGGCATGATGGCGGCAACTTGCTGAATGGTTTGCCAGATGACAGGGTTTAGCACCGACGAGTCATGGCGAGCCGTGCCATCTTCGTCGACAAGAACCGGTAAATCGGCCCGTTGCGTTGTGGCCGGAAAGAGATGCCCTTCGGTATCTACCCAGTAGCTTTGAGCGCCATGCCCGTAAAGCAGTACCGGCTCGCGTTCGACCACTTGAATCGCAATCTGATTGGGAATGCCCAAACGCACATGTGCCTCTTTGATTTGCGGCAGCATGGTTTCAAGCCGGGTGTTGACTTGCTGCGGGTCAATCCTAAAAATGTTGACGCCGCTCACATGGGCCTGTTGCAAAATTTGCTCTCTGCCGAGATAGTTGTTATCGGTGACAACCATCTGAGTCAGGGCAAATGTGCTGTCGGTGAACACAAGGCTCAGGAGTACAACACTGCCAATCATCAATAGCAAAGCCACATAATGCGAAAACTGCCAGGCGCGTGCGTTCAGGTGTGGCAGTGGCAGCGCTGTGACGGTGGCGCTGGTGCGTGTGTTTTTACGCGTCGGTTTGCGCCTACGCTGTCCTTTTGTCAGGGTTTGCGGGAGAAAGCTGGAGACGCTAACCGTTTGAAACTGGTTCTTTTTACGCCTTTTGGTGTGCTTCTTTTTCTTGAACATCATCAGGGGGTGGGGGAATGGGGACGGCGAGATGTACGCAGGTTTTTGCGCTGCTCATACCGTTGGAATCCCAATTGAATCAGCTCGTGAATCAGTTGGGGATAAGAAATGCCGCTGGCTTGCCACAATTTGGGGAACATACTGATTTTGGTAAAGCCGGGCATGGTGTTGATTTCATTCAGATAAAGATCGCCTGTGGCATCATTTAGCAAAAAGTCGACCCGAGCCAGGCCGCTGCCCGCGACTGCCTTGAAGGCCCGTAGCGCTAAATTTTGAACGCGCTGAGTTAGTTGAGGGCTAATGGGAGCAGGGATAAGGGTTTGGCTGCTGCCGCTGAGATATTTTGCCTTGTAATCGTAGAAGGCATTGCTGGGGATAATTTCGCCCGGGACTGAGGTCTGTGGATGCTCATTGCCCATCACCGAAACCTCAATTTCGCGTACATGCAAAACAGCCTGTTCAACGACGATGATTATATCATACTCTGCTGCTTCTCGGAGTCCTGCCAGCAGTTCTTCGCGGTTGTGCGCCTTACAAATGCCCACGCTGGACCCTAAATTGGCAGGTTTGGTGAACATGGGGTAGCTAAGTCGGGCCTCGAGGTGTGCCAAAACGGCCTCGGGCGTGTTTTGCACCTGTGCCCGATGTATCGAGGCCCAGGGCGTTTGTGGCAAGCCGTGGGCGGCAAATACCTGCTTCGAAACCGATTTATCCATGGCCAGTGCCGAGGAGAGCACGCCCGCGCCCACGTAGGGCAAATCGGCCAGCTCCAAAAAGCCTTGCACTACGCCATCTTCGCCATTGGTGCCATGCAGCACCGGGAAGAGAATATCGATGTTGCTCAGACGCACGGGATCGGGCCAGCGCGCGGTTCCTGCGGGCGCGCTTTCGCCCGCGAGCAGGCGCTGCAGCGGGCGCTCGTAAAGCCAGCGTCCGTGCGGGTCGATGCCCATGAGTACCGGGCGGTAGCGTGAGCGATCCAGTGCAGCCAGCACAGATTGCGCGCTCATCAGGCTGACTTCATGCTCGCCCGATTGACCGCCAAAGAGAAAACCAACAGTCGTTAAAGACATAGTGTTAGTGCGTTCAAGGAGTTGCTGACATGAATTGTTACGACTAAGGTAGCCCGGCTAGAAACCACGAAGACACGAAGCCACAAAGGCACGAAGAAAAGAAAAAGCTTTGAAATTCTTGGTGCCTTTGTGCGCTTGGTGGTGTGCTCGGGATAGCAATGAAGCGTTGCATTTCAACTTTCATAGCATCACCTATTTAAGAAGGATGTTGACCCAGAAAGCGGATTTCCGGCTCCAGTAGGATGCCGAAGCGTGCTTGCACCTGTTCCTGGGCTAATCGAATCAGGGTCATCACCTGGGTTGCGGTGGCGTGGCCCCGATTGATGATAAAATTGGCATGTTTGGTGCTAATGCAGGCATCGCCCGCACAGTGGCCCTTGAGCCCCACCTGCTCGATGAGGCGTCCGGCATAATCGCCCGGCGGGTTTTTGAAGATGGAACCGGCACTTTTGCCCGTGGGCTGACTGCGTCGGCGCTGCTGCAACGCGGCATCGGCCAGGGCCTGGGCACGATGGTTCGTATCGGGCCGCAGATGCAGTGTGGCCGAAAGAATAATCGGGCCGGGCTGTTGTTTCAGGCGGCTGCTGCGATAGCTGAACGCCATCTCTGCCGCGGGCCAGCGTGCTATCTGGCCCGCGTGCCAAACTTGCACCGCATGCAGCACATCGGCTATTTCGTGGCCGTGGGCGCCGGCATTGCCAACAATAGCGCCGCCCACCGAGCCAGGAATGCTAACGGCCCAGCTCAGGCCCGCCAGTCCGTGATGCAGACTTTTGCGGGCCAATCCTGCCAGCGAAACACCCGCAGCCACTTGGATTTCGGCTATTGGGGCGGTGAGTCGTGGCCAGTGAATGCTTTTGCAGCGATTGATGATGGTTAAGCCGGGGAGTCCGGCATCGCTGATGAGGACATTGGAACCGCCGCCTAGCAGCAAAAAGGGCGTGTGCTGCTGGTGCAACAGTTGTAGTGCTGCTTTCAGCTCATCCAGCCCGGTGATGATGGCCAGATAATCTGCGGGGCCGCCAATGCCAAAAGTGGTGTACGGAGCCAGCATCGCCTGAGTTTTCAGGCCGTCCCGGCACAAAAGCGCCAACTCGTGCTGCAAGGCCTGGTTCATGCGGCATCTGACAGGGCATCCAGCAGCATGGGCCCCAATCGGGTGGCTGTGCCCGCGCTAAGAATGATGACCAAGCTGTTGGGCTCCAGTCGTTGCAGCAAATACTCCGCAACATCATCCAGCGCCTTGATGGCTGTGGCTTGCTCGTGATGACTGGCTGCTGCCACCAACTCGGGCGTGATGGTGGGGTCGGGAGCTTCGCGGGCGGGATAAATATCGGTGATGAGCAGATAATCAGCGGGATTGAAAGCGCCGTTGAATTGATCCAAAAAGGTGCGGGTACGGCTGTAAGTGTGAGGCTGATACACCGCCCAGATGGTGCGTTGAGGATAAGCAGCCCGGGCCGCTTGAAGCGTGCTGCGAATTTCCGCGGGATGGTGGGCATAGTCATCGATGATGAGAACACCTTTGACTTCCCCTTTGCGCTCGAAGCGGCGGGCCGAGCCCTGAAAGCTGGCCAGATGCTGAATGGCCTGGGGCAGGGGAACGCCCGCAGCCTGCACTGCCAGCAGTGCGGCCATGCTGTTTAGCACATTGTGAACGCCCGGCAGTTGCAACTGCACCTGATGGCGTTCATGCTGGAAGATGAACTGGTAGCGTGCGCCATCAGGCCCCAGGTCGATATCCTCGGCTCGGGCCTCTGCACCCTGAAAGCTGCCATAGCCGATGCTTTTAGGAAGCAGATTTTGGCGCTGCCAGGCCCGCAAAGTGCGATCATTGTGGCAGTAGATGACTTGTCCCTGAGGTTGCAATTGCTCTAAAAGCTGCCGAAATGTGTCTTGATAGTGCTGGGCCGTGGGAAACATATCTGGGTGATCCCATTCGAGATTGGTGATGACGAGCTGCCACGGATGTAGGCCCAAGAACATGTAATCGTATTCATCCGCTTCGATGACAAACAGCGCTTCGTGGCCCGCAGCACTAAAGCCCAGTACCGGAATTTCGCTGCCGATGATGTAGCCCGGCTGGCGGCCCGCCTGAGTAAGGGTGTGGGCAATCATGGCGGTGGTGGTGGTTTTGCCGTGCGTTCCCGAAACAGCAATCACCTGTCGATTTTCGGTCAGCGGGCCTAAAATGGCATGGCGTTTGACCACAGGAATATCCCACGCTCGGGCCTGCTGCACCTCAACGTTATCCTGGGGCACAGCCGATGAAATAAGCACCAGGTCGGGGCGTTGTGGTGCGCTGTCGCTAAGAAGCTGCGCGGCATCATGGCCTGCAAAGGCGCGGGCTCCCAGCTTTTGCAGCGCCTGTGTGCGCACATTGGCTTCGCGGTCGCTGCCACTTACCTGAAATCCAAGCTCCAGCAGCACCTTGGCAATGGGAGCCAGTCCAGTTCCGCCCAGGCCTACCAGATGAATGCGATGCCGGTTGCGTTCTTGCTTCGGCAATGAAAAAAGTGTGCGCCAGTTGAGCATCAGTTACTTTCTTACCTTGAAGATGAGCATGATGGCCACCAAAATGGCCCAAAATGCGGGGGGAACAACGTAGGGGGGAAGATAATTGGCGATTTGTTCTCCGAGCTGCGTGAGCGGCAGTTGCAAAACACCAAGATCAGCGATGGGATAGCGATAATTATCCTGAAAGTACCAGAGCGTCCCACTGATGAGATAACCATTCATGGCTCCCACCAGCAGCGTGTAAAGGGTGGCTTGCATCCCTTTGGCCGATTTGCCCTTGAAGGTGAAGGTATCGCCCGCGTAGCTGGCAAAAACAATGGCGATGAAGGTTAGACTCAGGCCCGAGGCCAGAAGATGTTCCATCTGACGCCGGGGCAGGGCCGTGTGAAAGAATTTGCGATAAGACTCGTTGATGAGTCCGGGCAGCCTGGGCACAGCCAGATAGGTGATGAGGAACAGCGCAACAAAGATGAGGGTGGTGGTGCCCAGCTCTTTGCCGTAGCCGCGAGCAAAGGCAATCAAAATAAAAATGAAGAAGATGGTCAACCACAAGAATTCAAATGGGCCCATGTCAGCATCCTCCGTTGCTACTTTTCTTGGTGGTCTTTTTCAGGCTGCTTAGCACGATGACGATAATCAAAAAGATGAGCAGGGGGATGGTCCAGGCTCCGAAGAGGCTAAACAGAAATTTGAACGTGGAAGAGAGAAGCAGAAGAATGCTGCCAACAATGTAGCCGAACAGCGCAGTAAGCTGTTTGATGATGCCCGCGGGGCTGAGATCGCTGATGGTAAAGGGCGATTTTCGGGGCAGCAGGGGCAAAAAGATGTAGGAGAGCAAAAAACCGTTGATGATTCCTGCTACCATGCCCAGCCCTGGCATGGCATTCTTTTTGATGAATTTGGATGCCAGATAGCCGATGATGACCAAGAAGAGCATGACCAGAAACATGGCCAGTTCCATGTTTTGCGCTGAAACCGGTGGCGGAATTCTGCTGATGGTCTCGAAAATTTTGGATAGTGCGTTGGCGTTGAAGTTGCCGGTGATAACAGCTTTCAGACCGCCGTGAATAAGAAATTGCAGGGACAGAAAAATGCCGTTGATAGCCTTGACCAACGTTAGTCCTAACCACGCGGGGGTTCCCAACAGCAAGCCGCCCACCACGAAGATCATCTTGATCAATTCTGACCAGATGCCGCGCTGGTAGCCTTGCCAGGCAAAAAGGGCAATGATAATCCAAAAGAGGATATTGCCCTGCATTTGGGCGATGTTTCCATTCATGCTGCTGTACCTTTTGATGGGTCGTGTGAGCTGCTGATGATCATGGTGGTGGGTGAGTCGGGGCTACCGAAGCGTCCTATCTGGGAGGTCGAGCAGGATTTTTGCAATGTCGCGGGCGGCATTGGGCCGGGCCAAAGCCAGGCTGGCCCGGCTCATGGCAGCCAGTTTTTGCGGATGGTTGTGCAAATCGAGCAATGCCGGCAGTAATTCGGTGGGCATATCACTGTTTTCGATGATGATGGCTGCATGGCGCTGAGCCAGGTAGCGGGCGTTGTGGCGCTGATGCCCTCCTGAGATGGGCAGGGGGATGAGTATTGCTGGCAGACCCAGGGCCGGAAATTCTCCCAGCGTTGCAGCGCCGGCCCGGGCTACCACCAGGTCAGCCGCGTGCATGGCTGCTATGAGATCATCGTGCAGGTAAGGGAATAACTGGTAGCGGGCTTGTTGCTCCGAAGAGAGGTGTGCTGCCCGGGCTTGAGCCTGAGCGTAATCCAATGGCCCGCTGATGTGGATGATTTGCATTTTTTCCAGCAGGAGGGGCAACTGCGCTGCCATGGCCTGATTGATGGCCCGCGCCCCCCGCGAGCCGCCAAAAACCAGCAGCGTAAACAGGTCCGGGGCCAATCGAAAGTGCTCGCGAGCCTGGGCATGGCTCATGCTGCGCTGTTGCAGTCCGGCCCGTACCGGATAGCCGGTGGCGTGGATGCGGGCCTGCGTATTTGGGAAATGTTCTGCCACCTCGGGGAAAGAGATGGCGATGTCGGTGGCATAGGGAGCCAGTCGTCGCACGCCCATGCCTGGCTGAATATCGGGCAAATAGATGAGTACCCGTGTTTGTGTGTGCTTGCTGGCCCAAACGATGGGCCCGCACACATAGCCCCCCGTGACAAATACGGCATCAGGTTGCCAGCGGGTTAGCAGCGAGCGTGCCTCACGCGTGCCGCGCATCATGCGCCAGGCGTTGCGCGCGAGCTTTAGCGGATTCAGAATGCGAATCTGGCCCGCAGGAATGGGCGCAAAGTCAATGTTGGCCCGTTGCGCCAACTGCGCTTCGACGCCATCTTCGGTGCCTGCATAAAGAAATGTCAGCGGCTCATCAGAGGCGTGTTGCGCCCAGAGCGCCTTAGCTGCTTCGACGACGGTTAGAACGGGATAAACGTGACCTCCTGTTCCGCCGCCGGAGAGAATGATTCGCATAAAAACTAAAACGTGAGTGTCCTTCTTTGGAGATATTGAGCAAAATACCCAATCCGGCCATGATGGTGACCAGACTGGAGCCGCCATAAGAAATGAAGGGTAAGGGAATGCCTGTGTTGGGAATGCTAACAGTAACCACAGCGATGTTGATGAATGCTTGCAGCACAATCCAGGTGGTAATGCCAAAAGCCAGCAGGCGCCCGAAACTATCTTTGGCTGCCAGGGCAATGCTGGTGCCGCGATAGGCCAGAAAAAGAAAACCGGCGATGACGCTCAGCGCGCCCCACAGGCCCAATTCTTCACCTACTACGGCAAAAATGCTGTCGGAATGCACCACCGAGAGCCCGCTGCCTGGTAACTTGTAGGTGCTGTTACCCAGCCCTTTGCCAAACAGTCCACCTGTGTGCAGCGCCTCGTAGCCACTGCGAACCTGGTCATCGGGACTGTTCCAGGGCGCAATAAAGGATTGTTGGAACTCGGTGACGCGCTCCAGCGCATAATTGTGCTGGAAGATGGCAAATGCAAAAACAATGGCCATAACCCCCAGCATAATCGCTATTTGCGACATATCGGCGCCGGCAATGATGAGCATTGCAATGGCTGTTAGCGCAATCAGCACCGATGTCGAAATGTCGGGCTGCAAGATGATGGCAGCGATGAAAATGCCCAGCAAAACTGAAAAGGGCAGTAGGCCCAGCGTTACTTGATCCAGCGTTTTTTCTTTTGTGGCCAGCCAGGCGGCAATATAAATGAAAATGGCCAGTTTTGCCAATTCGGAAGATTGCACCGAGCCATTGAAGAGCTGACGTCGGGCCCCGCCTACACCCGTTTTGGCATAGAAGAAGGTGAAAATCAGGAATACCAGTGCTGTCCCCATGATGGGGATGGCCCATTTTTGCAGAATCTGATAATCGACCTGCATCAACAGGAACATGAGCACCAGTCCCAATACCAAAAAGACAAGATGTCTGGTAATGAAACGATAGGGCGCATCGGGATAAATGGCATAAGACGCGCTGAATTGCATAACAATGCCAAAGCTCAGCAGCATGAAAATGATGACAAGCAGGCCGTTATCCAGGCGTTGAGGGGTCTC